>VAYK01000105.1:16780-21161 GCA_005884985.1 Actinomycetota bacterium
AGCATCGATGCCCCGGCGCGCGAGCTCCGCAAGCTCCCGCTGCCTACTTTCCTCCATCGCTACTTTCCTCCATCTAGCTCCAGCACCGACAGGAAGGCCTCCTGCGGCACCTCGACGCGGCCCACCTGCTTCATCCGCTTCTTCCCCGCCTTCTGCTTCTCCAGCAGCTTCCGCTTGCGGGTCACGTCGCCACCATAGAGCTTCGCGGTCACGTCCTTGCGCAGCGCCTTGACGGTCTCGCGGGCAAGTACACGCGAGCCAACCGCAGCCTGTACAGGCACGTCGAACAGCTGCCTCGGAATCGTTCTTTGCAGGCGCTCGACCAGCGCCTTGCCCGCCGGGTACGCGTCGTCGGAGTGGACGATCACCGACAGCGCGTCCACCCGCTCCCCGGCCAGCAGCACGTCCAGCTTCACGAGATCCGCGGGCCGGTGGCCGCTCTGCTCGTAGTCGAGCGAGGCGTAGCCGGCGGTCCTCGACTTGAGCTGGTCGTAGAAGTCGAGCACGATCTCGGCCAGCGGCAGGTCGTAGCGGAGCTGCACCCGGTCCGGCGACAGGTAGTGCATGTCGACGTGGGCGCCCCGCCGTGCCTGGCAGAGCTCCATCACCGCTCCCACGTAGCCCGCCGGCGCGATCACCGTGGCGCGGATGTACGGCTCGAGGATCTGCTCGATCGCGGCCGGATCGGGCATCTCGGCTGGGCTTCTGACCTCGACTCGCTCGCCGTCGCGCAGCTCGACCTCGTAGCGCACGTTGGGGGTCGTCGCCAACAGCTCGAGGCCGTACTCGCGCTCCAGCCGCTCGCGGACGATGTCCATGTGGCGCAGGCCGAGGAAGCCGCAGCGAAAGCCAAACCCGAGCGCTTGCGAGGTTTCGGGCTCATACGAGAGCGCCGCGTCGTTCAGGGCCAGGCGGTCGAGGGCGTCGCGCAGGTCCTCGTAGCGGTCCGTGTCGAGCGGGAACAGCCCGCAGAACACCAGCGGCTTGACCTCGCGGTAGCCAGGCAACGCCTCTGCCGCCGGCCGCTGCCGGGAGGTCAGCGTATCGCCGACACGCAGCCGGGCGACGTTCTTGATCCCGGTGATCATGTAACCGACCTCGCCCGCGGCCATCCCCTGAGCCGGTCGCATCTCCGGGACGAAGAAGCCGATCTCGTCGATGTCGGCCTCGGTCCCCAACTGCATCGCGGTGATCCGCTCGCCCTTGTGGAAGGCACCATCCACGAGCCGGACATACGCGACCACCCCCCGGTAGGGGTCGAACTCGGAGTCGAAGATCAGCGCCCGTGGCGGTGCCTCCGGCTCTCCCCGAGGCGGGGGGATGCGCGCCACGATCGCTTCCAGCACCTTCTCGACGCCCTCTCCTGTCTTGGCCGAGATCCGCAGCACCTCGTCGGGATCGCCGCCGACCAGATCCGTGACCTCGGCCGCCACCCGCTCCGGCTCGGCGCTCGGCAGGTCCACCTTGTTGAGCACCGGGATCAGCTCCAGGCCGGCCTCGACTGCCGCGTAGGTGTTGGCGACCGTCTGCGCCTCGACGCCCTGGGCCGCGTCCACGACGAGGAGCGCCCCCTCACAGGCGGCGAGGCTGCGCGACACCTCGTAGGAGAAGTCGACGTGCCCCGGGGTGTCGATCAGGTGCAGATGGTAGGTCTCACCGTCACCGGCCCGGTAGGAGACCCGCACCGCCTGTGCCTTGATCGTGATCCCCCGCTCCCGCTCGAGCTCCATCGAGTCGAGCAGCTGCGGCCGGTGTTCGGCGCCCACGGTCCCGGTCAGCTCGAGCAACCGGTCGGCGAGCGTCGACTTGCCGTGGTCGATGTGGGCGATGATCGAGAAGTTGCGGATGCGGCGCATATGGGGGCGGTCGAGTCGTCGTCGGGCGCCTGCTCGCCGGGCTGGGCCGGCCGAGCAGGCCAAGGACGCAGGTTGCGAAGTGTGCCAGGGGCACACGAGCGACCGAGGACGCAGGATGCGATGTGCCGGACGAGGCCGCCGGGGCGCAGCACACGGCCCGCCCCCCAGGCGAGCCGCAGGATGGCGGGCGGCGCAGCGGGTCCGGCCGCAGCGGCCTCAGCCGGAGGCGTCCGCTCCCTCGCGGCGAAGCAGCCGCCAGATCTGCTCGGCCTCCGGGATCCGGAGCAGGATGATCGCCGCGGCGTAGACGAGTGCCCCCGCAGCCAGACCGGCGGTGAGCGAGATCACCTGACCCCCGAGGCCACGTCCGAGTGCCGTGTCGAGAACGTTCCACACGCCGTAGCTCGCACCCGCAAGCGCCGCGGCGGCGGACGCTCGCCGCGGTCGCGATTACGGTCGCGGCGACGATTCCGCCGACGCCGAATGGCCGATACAGGGCGAACGCCGCGATCGCGGTGATCGCGAGGTTGACGCCCGAGATCGCGGTCGGCACCCAGGGGCGCTGGAGGCTGAAGAAGGTCCGGGTGAGGAGCAGGAAGAGGCCGTTGAAGGGCAGTGAAAAGGCGAACCAGAAAAGCGCGGTGGCGACAACCTGCGTGTCGCCGGGGGTGAACTCCCCTCGCTGGTAGACGAGCCGGATCATCGGTACGGAGAGCACGAGGATGGCCGCCGCGGCCGGGACAAGGAGGAGCACGATCTGGCGCATGCCGTTTGCCATCGTCGCTCGGAGGTCGTCGTACTCGCGGCGCGCCGCGAGCCGCGCCAGAGTCGGGAAAACCACAGTCGTCACGGCTACCGAGAAGATCCCCTGGGGCAGCATGTAGATGCGAAAGGCCTTGTCGATCTCCGCGGGCGCGTGCTCGGAGACCAGGCTGCCGAAGATGCTGTTGATCAGCAGGTTGAAGTTGATCAGCCCGAGGCTGAGCGTCACCGGCAGCATCAGCAGCAGCACGTGGCGCACCTCGAGACTTCGCCAGTCGAACACCCGGAGCAGCCGAAACGGCGTGTGGCGCAGGTCCCAGGTGGGGATGGCCAGCTGGATCGCCGTCCCGACGAGCACCCCGATCGCGTAGGCATAGATCCTGTTGTCGCCGTGGAAGAGTGGTGCCAGCGCGACGAGCACGGCGATGATCGCCACGTTCCAGAAGAACGGGGAGATCGCGAAGGCGCCGAAGCGGTCGTAGCTGTTGAGGATGCCGACGACCATCCCGGTCGTCCCGAGCATCACCAGGATCGGGAACAGGACCTGGGAGAGGGTGACCGTGAGCCCCTGCGGGACCTTGGAGCCCACGAACAGCGGCATGAGGACCGGCGCGATGAGGATGAAGAGGGCGGTGAGGGCGGTGAGGACCAGCGTGACCAGGAAGATCAGCGTCGAGGCCAGGCGGAACGCCTCGCGCTTGTTGCCCTTCTCGAGCTGCTCGGTGAAGACGGGGACGAACGCGGCCTGGATCGCGGCGTCGGCAAACAGGCTGCGCACCAGGTTCGGGACCTGGAAGGCGATCGTGAAGGCGGACATCGCGCCGCTGACTCCGAAGTACGCAGCGGCGAACACCTCGCGGACCAGGCCGGCGATCCGCGAGAAGCTGGTCGCCAGCGAGAAGAGCGCGGTGGAGCGCGCGAGACGCCCGGCGCGCACGTGTGCAGACTCGCCCGCGACCGCGAGCGCCTCGGCGCCGGGGTCCTCCGCCGCGACGACGTCCACCGGACCGGGATCCAGCCCGCGGTTGCCGTACAGCCGCTCTCGGGCTTGACGTTCCTCCTGGAGGCGTTGGTCGAGCTCCCCGCGCTCCATCAGGCTGCCGGGCTCCTCCGGGGCACTATAGTGGCCGGTCGCCCGATGGCCAACATCACGTCACAGCGCAAGCGCATCCAGCGATCCGACCGCGAGCGGCTCGAGAACCGTCGCCTCCAGAGCGCCGTCAAGACCCACTTCCGGCGCCTCGAGCGCGCCGTGGACTCAGGCGATTCCGCGGCGATCGCCGACGAGCACCGCCACCTGCTCTCGCGGATCGACAAGGCGGTCCAGAAGGGCGCCCTCCACTCGAACAACGGCGCCCGCAAGAAGACTCGCGCCGCCCGCCTGCTGGGCCGCGCCACCGGATAGCGCCGGGCACGACCGCCGGTCGCCCGCTGCGGCGCGCCGGCTGTCTCAGCCCGCACCGGCGCCGGCGCCGGCCGCTCGCCGCACCGCGAGCGTCAGCGCCACGTCGTCCGGGTATTCCGAGCCGCCACGCGTCCACCACTCCAGATCGGCGACCGCGCAGGTGGCGGCGCGAAGATCCGCCGGCGAAGCTCCCCGCAACCGTCGCATCAGCATCTTCGCTGCGTAGGGATGCATTCTGAGCCTTGCCTCGACCTCCCCCTGCGAGCTCCCCGCCTCAAGCTCCAAGAGGGCGGCGTGCGCCTCACGCAGCCGTCGCGCCGCCTGGTAGACGAGGGGAGTCACCGGCTCGCCCTGGGCG
>VAYK01000107.1:0-4338 GCA_005884985.1 Actinomycetota bacterium
GTGGATACGGTCGTCGTCTCGGCCCAGCACGAGCCGACGATCAGCCATGACGAGATCGAGCGCGAGATCATCGAACAGGTGATCCGGCGCGTGATCCCCGCCCATCTGCTCGACGAGAACACGAAATACTACATCAATCCGACCGGGCGCTTCGTCACCGGCGGGCCGATGGGCGACGCCGGGCTGACCGGGCGCAAGATCATCGTGGACACGTATGGTGGCATCGCTCGGCATGGTGGGGGCGCGTTCAGCGGCAAAGACCCGACCAAAGTGGACCGCAGCGCGGCCTATGCCGCCCGCTACGTTGCCAAGAACCTCGTCGCCGACGGCATCGCCGACCGCCTGGAGATTCAGTTGAGCTACGCCATCGGCGTGGCCCACCCGCTCTCCATCGCCGTCGAGACGTTCGGCACGGGGCGTATCCCCGACAAGGAGATCGAGGCGCTGATCCGCCGCCACTTCGACCTGCGCCCCGGCGCGATCATCCGCGATCTGCGCCTGCGCCGCCCGATCTACAAGCAGACCGCGGCCTACGGCCACTTCGGCCGTAGCGAGCCGGAGTTCACCTGGGAGCGCACCGACAAGGCCGAGGCGCTGCGCGCCTTCGTCAAGCGGTAGCCGTGATGAGGCACGACGTCAAGGACCTCCGCCTCGCCAAGGCCGGACAGCAGCGGATCGAGTGGGCCGGGAACCAGATGCCGGTGCTCGACCAGATCCGCCGCCGCTTCCTGAAGGAGAAGCCCCTCAAGGGCCAGCGCCTCTCGGTATGCCTGCACGTGACCACGGAGACCGCCAACCTCGCGATCGCGCTGCGCGACGGGGGAGCCCAGGTGGTGGTTTGCGCGAGCAACCCGCTCTCCACCCAGGACGACGTGGCGGCCGCCCTGGTCGACCGCTACGGAGCCGACGTCTACGCGATCAACGGCGAGGACAACGACTCCTACTACGGCCACATCTACGCGGCCGTGGATCGGCACCCCCAGGTGACCATGGACGATGGGGCCGACGTGGTCGGCGTGCTGCACGGCGAGCGGTCCGAGCAGCTTTCCGAGCTGATCGGCGGGACCGAGGAGACGACCACGGGCGTCATCCGGCTGAAGGCGCTCGAGGCCGAGGGCAAGCTCGGCTACCCGATCCTTGCCGTCAACGACGCCAAGACCAAGCACTTCTTCGACAACCGCTATGGGACCGGCCAGTCGACGCTCGACGGCGTGATCCGGGCCACCAACGTGCTGATCGCGGGGTCGCGCGTCGTGGTGATCGGCTACGGGTGGTGCGGGCGTGGCGTCGCGATGCGCGCCAAGGGCCTCGGCGCCCACGTGATCGTCTGCGAAGTCGATCCGCTGCGGGCGCTGGAGGCGCTGATGGACGGGTTCGAAGTGATGCCCGCGGTGGAGGCGGCCAAGGTCGGCGACATCTTCATCTCGGTGACTGGGGACCGCGACGCGATCGCCGGCCATATGTTCCGGTCGAGAAGTTCAAGGTGCGCCCCTTCGTCGAGGGCCATCGGACCAAGGACGGGCGGGAGATCTTCCTGCTCGCCGACGGGCGACTGGTGAACCTGGCCGCCGCCGAGGGGCATCCGGCCGCGGTCATGGACATGAGCTTCGCCAACCAGGCGCTGGCCTCCGAGCACATGGTCAAGCATCACGACGAGCTGGAGAAGCGCGTCTATCCGGTGCCCGAGGAGATCGATCACGAGATCGCTCGCCTGAAGCTGGCCTCGCGGGGGGTCGAGATCGACCGGCTGACGGAGGTCCAGCAGAAGTACCTGGCGAGCTGGGACCAGGGCACTTAGTCGCTGGCCACAGGTCTCTAGCGACTACCGACTGCAAGCTATGAGAGCGATGGTGATGGCGGCGGGCCTGGGGACTCGCCTGCGCCCGCTCACCTACGGGACCCCGAAGCCGATGGTGCCGGTCGCGAACCGCCCGGTGATGGAGCACATCCTCAGGCTCCTGCCCAGGCACGGGTTCGAGCAGGTGATCGCCAACCTGCACTGGTTCCCGGAGGTGATCCACGAGCGCTTCGGCGACGGGGCGGGGTCCGCAACGTCGCCGAGTTCTTCGGCGAGGAGCCCTTCCTCGTGATGGCCGCCGACGGCCTCACCGACATCGACCTCGCAGCCCTGCGCGCCGCCCACGAGGCCAACGACGGCATCGCGACGCTGGCCGTCAAGCGGGTCTCGAACGTGAGCGAGTTCGGGGTCGTGATCACGGGCTCCGACGGCCGCATCCAGGGCTTCCAGGAGAAGCCCGACCAGGCCGAGGCGCTGTCCGACCTGGCGAGCTGCATGATCTACGTCCTGGACCGCGAGATCTTCGACTACTTCCCGGAGCAGCCAGTCGTCGACTTCGCGCTCGACCTGTTCCCGGCCCTGCTCTCCAATGACGTCCCATTCCATATACACGAGATCGATTCCTACTGGAACGACGTCGGCTCATTGCCGGAGTACCTCCAGGGAAATCTCGACGCGGTTCAGGGCGCGGTGGAGGTCGAGCTCGCCGGCGAGCTCCTAGAGCCCTCGGGTGGGGACGAGGCCCTGGAGCGAGGGGATCCGGGCGTCGGCGGCCCGGTGCTGGCCGCGGAAGGGTGCGAGATCGGCGCTGGCGTGCGCCTGGATGGTCCGCTCGTGCTCGGTGAGGGGTGCACGATCGGCGACGGCGCGTGGGTCAAGGAGTCGGTCGTCCTGTCCGGGGCGGAGGTGCCGCCAGGCGCCCTGGTGGCGAGCGCCGTCTACGGCCGCAGGGCCGCCTGACCTAACCTGAGGGCATGGCCGACGAGGCGCCCAAGGTGGAGCTCCTGTGGTGGCAAGGCTGCCCCTCGTGGGAGCGGGCGCTTACCATCCTGCGCGAGGAGATGAGCGCGGTCGGGCTCGATCCCGCGTCGGTCGAGGTGCGCGAGGTTCGCACCGACGAGGACGCCATGCACGAGGGCTTCGTCGGATCGCCCACGATCCGCGTCGACGGCCGCGACCTACAGCCGCCCGATGGCGAGCCGGCCGGGCTGACGTGCCGCGTCTACAGGCTTCGCGACGGGCGGATCTCGCCGCTGCCCGACCGCGCGGACCTGCACGACACGCTTGCAAACGCGATCGAAGGAGGTGATCGGTGATGGGTAGAGGGAGCGCCACCAAGGTGGGAGGGCCGGCACCGGCGCTCGAGCTGCCCGACACGGAGGGAAGCGTCCACACCCTGCCGATGCCGGGCGAGGCGCCAGCGACCGTCGTCTTGTGGACCTGCAACCACTGCCCCTACGCGCTCGGCTGGCACGATCGGCTGGTGGAAGTCGCGCGCGACTACGGCGCCCGCGGCGTCCGCTTTCTCGCCGTGAACTCCAACGACGCGGAGCGCTACCCGCATGACTCGCTCGAGGCGATGCGCGAGCGGGTCCGCGACGAGGACTGGCCGTTCCCCTATCTGCACGACGAAAGCCAGCAGGCGGCGCGCGACTGGGCCGCTCAGACCACCCCGCACGTCTACGTGCTCGATGCGGATCTCCTGGTGCGCTATGAGGGCGCTCCCGACGCCGACCACATGGACCCCGCACTCGACGCTGCCTGGCTTCGCGAAGCGCTCGATGCGGTGTTGAGTGGCCGCGAGGTGAGCCGTGCCGAGACCGAGCCCGTGGGGTGCTCGATCAAGTGGAAGCAATGAAGTGACCGTCCGCCGCCGCCTGGTCCGCGTCCCCGCCTCCTCGGCCAACCTGGGGCCGGGCTATGACGTCCTCGCCGCCGCCCTCTCGCTCCAACTCGAGCTGGAGGTCACCGAGGCGGGGGAGTTCTCGGTCGATGCGGGTGGCCAACCGGTGCCGGACGACCGCTCGAACCTCTGCGTTCGCGCCTTCGAGGCGCTTCATCCCGCCGATGGCCTGCGGTTCGAGATTCGCAGCGAGATCCCGTTGACCCGCGGGCTCGGCTCTTCGGCGGCGGCGATCGTCGCCGGCCTGGTGGCCGCCGACCACCTGTTCGAGCTGGGGCTCGAGCGCGAGCAGATCTATGCCCGCGCCGTGGAGCTCGAAGGCCATCCCGACAACGTCGGCGCAGCGCTCTACGGGGGCTTCGTGGTCTGCCCGCAAGCCGTCGACGAGCAGTCGCGGCCCCGCCCCGTGAGGCTCGAGCCTCCCCAGGGGGTCGAGGGCGTGGTCGTGATCCCGGACGAGGAGGTGCCGACCGAAAAGGCCCGTGCCGCGATGCCCGCGGACGTGCCGGTGAGCGACGCGGTCGCCAACATCGCCGCCGCCTCGCAGCTGGTGCTCGGCATCGAGCGCTCCGACCTAACGCTGATCTCCCGAGGCCTCGCCGACCGCCTCCACCAGCCCAACCGCGCCGACATCTAC
>VAYK01000107.1:4344-10636 GCA_005884985.1 Actinomycetota bacterium
CTAAGGAACTGGGGGCGATCGGGGCGACGATCTCGGGCGCCGGGCCCGCACTGCTCTTCTGGTGTTTCTGGCAGGACACGGGCAAGGTCACCGATGCCCTGCGCAGGCGGATCGGGGATTGGGCGGAGATCCGCCGCACCCCGTTTACGCCGCTCGGCGCGGACGTACCCGAGCTCTAAGAGGTTGTCTCAGAACTCCCGAGTGTGCGGCTGGCGAGCGCCGGATCAAGCGCGGCAAGGACGCAGGGAGGCGCAATAGCCGGGCGCTATTGCGCCGACCGAGGACGCAGCATCCGCGCAGATCCGCCGCCGCCAGACGTGCGCACGGGGGTTTTGAGGCAGCCTCTAAGCGAGGCGGCCCCTGCTCATCGCTCCCATTCGCTGGCCAGCGTCGCGTAGACGACGTGGTCGACATATCGATCGCCGACGAGCTCGGCCTTGCGGAGCACGCCTTCCTGTCGGAACCCGAGCCGTTCCGGGATCGACCGGCTCCGCCTGTTGTCCACGGCTGCTCGGATCTCAACGCGGTTCAGCTGCCAGACCGTGAATGCGTGGTCGGCCAGGGCCCGCACCGCGCGGGTCATCGTGCCTCGCCCCGACCATTCCGATGATCCGACCGTCCTCGACGATGGCTGTTTGGAAGCCGTCGTTGTTCGCCAGCTGCCGGCGAGTGCTCCGGATGAAATTCAGCGTGTCCTCCAGCGTCTGGCGGGCCGCCCAGGGCAGCCAGCGCGCCAAATGCTCGCGGTTGGCATCGACGACGGAGTAGAGGTCTTCGGCGTCGGAGTCCTCGAGGATGCGCAGCTGGAAGCGGGGCTCATGATCCGAGATCCTCTGGGGGCCGAGCATGATGGGAACGGTCACCTTTGCGACGCCTCGCTCCGGTCGGCGACCGGGCGCCCGCCGTGCCGCGTGCGCACCAACACCCGCGAGCTGTAGAGGAAGTACACGGCGTCGCGATCGCTTCCGATCAGCCGCGCATAGCGCTGGACGGCGTCCACGTACAGCCGGGAGGGGTTGTAGGCGTACAACGCCCGAGCGTAGCTCTCCGGCGCCCCCGCATGGCGAAGCAGGTTGGCCGCGCCGAGGATCGCGTCACGCGGGTCGCGGATGTCTCCGCCTAGCCCGTAGGTGCGCCAAGTGGAAGGCATGAATTGCATTGGGCCCTGGGCGCCGGCGACACTCTCGTTGCGCACTCGCCCGAACGCCGATTCCACCAGGTTGACCGCGGCGAGCACGTGCCAGCCAACGCCGAAGCGCCGCTGCGCGGCACGGTAGTAGGCCAAGAGCTTGCCGATGGGCTCCGGCGGGCCGGTGCGCACGGGGTGCGCCGACCAGCCGCCGGACAGCCGGCGCAGATCGCGCAGGGCGGCGGTCAGCTCGCTGGTCTCGTGCGCCAGGCGGGCGGGCAGGCGGCGGATCGTGGCCGCGGCCAGGCGGGGGCGACGCGAGAGCAGGCGCAGCGCGCGCTGAACGTAGAGCGCCTGGAGGGCTACCCCGTGGGGCGGCGCGCCCCTCGCCGGCTGTCCGTCGGCACGCCAGGCATGGATTGCCCGCCGCAGCGCGTGGTCGGCCGCCGAGAGGCGCCCGGAGAGCGCCTGCGGGGTGGTGGGCAGGACGGCACCCCGCGCGGGCGGGGCGCTCATGTCGGCCGACGGCGACACCGAGCGCCCGCCACCGCCACAGGCGACCAGATTGGGCGCGGCAACGATGCCGGCAACGGCCAGGGCAATGGCGGAGGCGAGCTGGCGAACGGGCACGCCCACCATGATCGCGGCTGCGGCTCGCGGGATCCGGCCGGCGCACGGCGAAACCAGCCGTGCCGGCCGAACCCGAACCCGATGGCTGAATGATCTGGCAGCCCAGGGGCTGCAAAGGGCTTCAGCGGCGCCTGATCGATCCCTCCGGAGGCCATTCCCATGCTCATCAGCTCGGCCAGTGGCTCGAGCTCTCGCCGCGGGATTGGCACCTCGCTGAGCGAGCGGATCATCTCGACCAGGACGGCCCGGGCCCGCGCGTGGACCTCGAGCCGAAAGGCCTGGATCTCGGGCCCGCCACTCGTGTCGCGAAACAGCATCTTCCAGGCGTAGGAGTGGGCTTCGACGTAGGCGAACCAGAACTCGACGACCATTCGCAGGCGCTCCTCCGGCAGCCCCTGCGCGGGGATCACTGCAGCGAAGCTGCCCAGATCGTCGCGATGTCGCTCGAGCAGCGTCAGGTACAGCGCCTGCTTCGAATCGAAGTGGCGGTAGAGGATCGGCTTGGTGACGCCGGCCGCGGCAGCCACGTCGTCGAGGCGCGTAGCCTCGTAGCCCCGCTCGCCGAAGAGCCGTCCCGCGGCCTCGACGATGAGCACCCGGCGCTCTTCGATCGGAAGCCGCTGCCGTCGCGGAGGTTTGACCATTGTTACCGGAGGGTAACTTATACTGATAAGGTACCCGCGAAACACGATCGGGGAGGTTCGAAAGTGGAGGTGACCCGCTAGCCATGACCGAGACCATCACCGAGAAGGTCCACGATCCGATCCACCGCTCCTCCTACTCCTTCCGCCGTCAGGGCGAGAACCTCTGGGTCGACACCTGGCTCGAGGACGGCGGACATCTGCCCGAGCACTTCCACCCCTCACTGGAGGAGCACTGGGAGGCGCTCGAGGGCACGGTCCGGGTGAAGCTCGCCGGCACCTGGCGCGACCTGGTGCCGGAGGACGGTCCGGTCCTGGTGGCTCGCAATGTCAGGCACGAGCTCAAGAACACCAGCGGCCAGCAGATTCACGCGCGGGCCCAGGTGATCCCGGCCGGCCGCCTCGAAGACTTCCTCACCGAGACGGCGCGGGCCGCGCAGGAGGGCCTCTACAACAGCCGCAACCTGCCGACCAGCTGGCGCGGCGCGGTCTGGGCGGCCAACCTCGCCCAGCGCTTCCGCGACGAGACGGTGGTGTGCTCGCCGCCGCCCGCCGTCCAGCGAATCGTCACCCCTCTGGTCGCGCGCTTCGCCCGGTAGCGCGGACGCGCCGTCACGGCCCGGCCCGCCGAGGGCGAGACAGGTCTCAGCTACTCGATCAGCCCGAGCTGGCGCAGGATCGAGATCGAGTCCGAGTAGACATCCTTGCGCTTGACGAGGCCGCCCTCGAAGGGGATCACGTCGAGCCCGTCCCAGGTGACCTTCCTTCCCGACGGCTCGGCGACCAGGTCGCCGCGGCGCATCTCGTTCGCGTGGGTGGCCGTCGCCGTCCACTCCTGTACGACAAGGCCGTCGCGCACGTACCGACGTCGGGTCGTGAAGTTGATGTCGGGCCAGGTCTCGAAGATCGAGCCGATGTGCTCGCGTGCCGCCTCGCCCTCGGCTCGCTCGCCCGCGGTGTGGTTCTCGAACACCATGTCGGGCGCGTGCATCGCCATGATCGCGTCGAGGTCGTGGGCGTTCCAGGCCTCGTTGTAGCCGGCGATCGCGCCCTCGAGGGCCTGCGGTGAATCTGTGTCGCTCATCTGTCCTCCGGGATACTGGCGGCGTGAACCACACCGCAATGGACGTCGTTAGAGCCTACTTCGACGCCTGGAACCGTCGCGATCTCGAGGCGCTCGAAGCCGTGCTGGATCCGGAGGTGGAGTGGGAGCGCTCGGCGGACTTCCCCGAGGGACGCACGCTGCGTGGGCGGGAGTCGCTGGTCGACTTCGCACGCTCGATGTTCGACGTCTTCGCGGAGACGCCGGTCGAGCTTGCGGGGTGCGTGGAACCGGTCCCCGGGCGCGTCGTCGTCGAGGGCACCTCCCGTTTCCGCGGCGGGCGCAGAGGCGCTGAGACGACCGCGAGGTGGGTGCGGCTGTACTCGGTCGAGGCGGGCGCGATCGTCGCCGTGCGGCCGTTTTCCGACCGCGGCGAGGCGATCAACGCCGCTAGCGATGAAGCGGGTAGAAGTCGTTGAAGTCTCAGTGCGGGAAGGCGTTAGCCAGTGGTTGCCCCGGCTCGCGCCGGGACCACCTCGGCAGATAGCTCGTCGAGCCGCTCGAGCATCTCCTGCTTGCCCAGCCGGCGCAGGATCTCGCCGGTGAGCAACAGGTAGTCGGCGCCCTTCTCGGGGCGGTAGTCGAGGATCGGGATCGCTCGTTCGGCTGACTCGGCGTAGACGATCGACTGGCGGATCACGGTCCGGAAGAGCTTGTCGCCGAACCGTTCGCGGAGCGCCTCCAACGTCTGGCGGGCGTGGCGGGTGCGCATGTTGGCGATGTTGAGGCAAACGCCGAGCAGCTCCAGCTCCGGGTTGAGCGAGTCGCGCGCCAAGTCGAGGACCTGCATCGCCTGCTCCATGCCCTGTAGCGAGAAGTACTGCGCCTCGGTGGAGAGGATTGCGTGCGTGGCGGCGACGAGTGCGTTCACCGTCATCAGGCCGAGGGTCGGCGGGCAGTCGATCAGGATCAGGTCCTTGCTGCGCCGCAGATCCCGCAGGGCGTTGCGAAGCGTCACCTCGCGCCCGATCTTTCCCGCTAGGCCCAACTCGGCCTCGGCCAGGCGGAGGTTCGCGGGCACCACCCGGCCGTGCACGGCGTCGGCCGCGCGCGCCTGGCCCTGAAGGACGTCGCCGAGCGTCGGGTGGGAGTTCGGGTCGGCGTCGAAGTAGTCGGAGAGGTTGCCCTGCGGGTCGGCGTCGACCGCCAGCACGTCCATCCCAAGGCGTTCGAAGACGTCCGCCAGCGAGCGAACCATTGTCGTCTTCCCGGTGCCTCCCTTCTGGGACAGAACCGCAATCGCTTCCGACATCCCGCCGGACTATATGAGGGCGGGCGCCGCCGCCGCGTCTATACTTTCGCCTCCGTTCTGTCCCCGTCGCGTGCCCGCTCGAAGAAGGCGCGGAACCCGGGAGGTCGGTTTGTTCAGCTCTTCCAGTAGTCCATCGCCGCTGCACGGAGAGCAGCAACGCTTCTCGCCCGAGATGGCGTACCGGCCTCGTGTCTCGCCGCCCAGCGTCGAGGACCGCGACGCCTGCGCGATCTACGCCTCAGTGCGCAAGGACGCGACGCCGAGCCGCGCGCCCGTGGAGCTGGCCCTCGCCAATCTCCAGAAGATGCTCCACCGCGCCGGCAACGTCGACGGCGAGGGTGACGGCTGCGGCATCCTGGTCGACATTCCGCGCAAGATCTGGGCCGAGGAGGTCCGCTCCGGGGGCCACAATCCGGCGCTTTCACTCGACCCCGCGTTCGCGGTCGCCCACGTGTTCATCGAGCGCTCCAGTGACGTCGAGAAGGCTCGCCACGACGCCCGCGAGATCCTCGGTCGCGGTGGCTTCCGGATCCTCGCCGAGCGCCTGGGCGTGGTCGATTCGCAGGCGCTGGGCGCCACCGCCCGCGAGGAGGAACCCCACTTCTGGCAGGTCGCCGGGTTGCTGCCGGACGCGAAACGGCGCGATCGCCTGACCTTCGACCTGATGATCGCGCTCGAGGTCGTGCTCGGCTTCCACCTGGCGTCGTTCTCGGCCTCGACCTGCGTCTACAAGGTGATGGGCGCACCGGGGGTGCTCGGCGAGTACTACCCCGACCTCCGGGACGAGGGCTTCGAGACGATCGGCTGCTTCGGCCACAACCGCTATTCGACCAACACCTGGCCGTCGTTCAAGCGCGTGCAGCCGTTCACGGTCCTGGGCCACAACGGCGAGATCAACACGATCGAGCAGCTCCGCCAGCAGGCCGGCATGCTGGGCGTCTCGATCCAGCCCGGCTGCTCCGACTCCCAGGATCTGAACAGGGTGATCGATCACCTGGTCCGGGTGGAGCGGCTCTCGCTCGCCGAGGCCATGGAGATGGTCGTGCCCCCGATCGTCGACGAGATCCGCTCGCTGCCGGCCGAGCTGCAGCCCTTCTACATGTATCTGCGCCAGGCGATGGGACCGTTCGCGCAGGGTCCGGTGGCGCTGATCACCCGCCACGGCGACGAGTGCGTGTTCTCCGCCGACGCGCTCGGACTGCGCCCGCTGTGGAAGCTCGAGACGCCGGACGACTTCATCTTCAGCTCCGAGCCCGGCGTGGTGGGCTGTGAGGAGATGGTCTCCGAGCCCAAGCCCCTCGGCCCCGGCGAGAAGTTCATGGTCACGATCGACCCTCAGAAGCGCTCGTCACGCCTGTACGAGCACTGGGAGATGCAGCGCGCGGTCGTCCGGCGGTGGCTCGAGCGCACCGGAACGTCCAAGGCCGCGGCGTACGATCGCGCGCTCGAGACCGGTGGCCCACTCGAGGGGGCCGAGATCCCCGGCTACACCTCGGCCGGCCCCTCGGAGCCGGTCAAGGTGGAGGACAGGGTGCTGG
>VAYK01000111.1 GCA_005884985.1 Actinomycetota bacterium
GCTGTGTGATCGCGTCCACGATTGCCGGCACGTAGTGGTCGTACATCCCCGCCCCGAGGAAGCAGAGCTCCGCGTCGGCGTCGGCGTTGCGCTCGGCGAGCGAGGCGAGATGGTCGAAGCACTCGGATTCCGAGAGCCCCGAGGGGAGGTCGAGGGGACGGCCCAGGCGCAGCTCGGCGGGGATCTCGGCGAACAGGTCGTCGATCGAGCCAACGCCGATCGCGTCGAGCATCGCTCGGCGGTCGGCGTCGGTGGCTGAGGTGTATCTGGTCACGCGCGACTCACTCCAGCCATGGATGCTAGCCGCGGTGCGGGCGCGTCCCAAACCCGGGGAGTGCCGCGAGTACCGCCTACTCGTCCTCCAACAGCTTCCGATACGCGTCGGCGTCCAGGAGCTCGTCGGCCTCGGAGGGATCGGAGAGCTTCACCCTCACCAGCCATCCCTCGTCGTAGGGGTCCTCGTTGATCAGCTCAGGCTTATCGGCAACAAGGTCGTTGACGGCGACGATCTCGCCGGACAAAGGGGCGTACACGTCGGAGACCGCCTTCACCGACTCGACCTCGGCGTAGGCCTGGTCCTTGACCGCCTGCGAGCCGACCTCGGGCGGCTCGTAGAAGACGACCTCGCCGAGCGCGTCCTGCGCGTACCAGGTGACCCCGAAGGTCGCCTCCGCGCCTTCGACCCGGGCCCAGTCGTGCTCGGGGTGGTAGCGGAGCTCGTCCGGGTAGCTCTCCTTGGCCAACTCAGGTCTCCTTTCGGTACAGGGGCTTCGACTCTATGCGCGCCGCGCGAAGCTTGCCGCGGACGTCGATTTCGACCTCCGTGCCCGGCTCGGCGAGCTCGGCGGCGACGTAGGCCATCCCGATCCCAACCTCGAGCGAGGGGGACAGCGTGCCGCTCGTCACCACGCCCACCTCCGCGCCGCCGGAGACGACGGTGTTCCCCTGCCGCGCAATGCCCGGCCCGGTGAGCACGAACGGGGCAAGCTTCTGCTCGGTGCCGCTCTCCCGCGCCGACGCGATCGCCTCCGACCCGATGAAGCCGGTCTCCGGCTTGCAGCACCAGCCGAGCCCCGCCTCGATCGGGTTGCGGTGCTCGTCCATGTCGTTGCCGTAGAGGTGGAAGCACACCTCCATGCGCAGCGTGTCGCGGGCACCCAGGCCGGCGGGCCTGGCCCCCGCGTCCGTCAGCGCCTCCCACACGTCCGCGGCGCGCTCCGCTGGCAGCAGGAGCTCGACGCCGTCCTCTCCCGTGTAGCCGGTCCCGCAGACGAGCATCTCGGCGCCGGCCACGCTCAGCGTCGCCGTGCGCATGCGCGACGGCAGCTCGCCCTCGGCCAGCTCGGTGACGATCGGACGCGCAGCCGGCCCCTGCACGGCGATCATCGCGGAGTCGGCGATCGCATCGCGGACCTCGGCGTCGAAGCCGCCGGAGTGCTCTTCGAACCAGGCGCAGTCGCGCTCGTGGTTGGCGGCGTTGGTGACCGTCAGGTAGCGGTCGTCGGCGAGACGATAGGTGAAAAGGTCGTCGAGGATCCCGCCGTCGGAGCGGCAGAGGACGGAGTACTGCGCGCCGCCAACCGCGAGCGTCGACACGTCATTGGACAAGAGCCGCTGGAGCAGCGCCTCGGCCCCCGGTCCGGAGGTCTCTACCTCGCCCATATGCGAGACGTCGAAGACGCCGCAGGCCGAGCGCACCGCCAGGTGCTCCACCCGCACGCCCTCGTACTGCACCGGCATCTCCCAGCCGGCGAAGTCAACCAGCCGGGCGCCGGCGGCGACGTGGGCCTCGTACAGCGGGGTCCGTTTGAGCGCCGCGGTGGCCACGCGGCGCAGGCTAGATGACTAGCGGCCCTTCAGGAAGGACGGGACGTCGATCTCGTCCTCGGAGACCTGCAGATCGCGCCGCTCGCGATCGCCGAGTCCGCTGACTCCACGCCGGCGGGCGCGGTCGCGCACCTGGATCGGGCGGCGGGCGAGGGTCTCGAAGCCCTCGAAGCCGGTGGCGATCACGGTCACCCTGACCTCGTCGGCCATCGTCGGGTCGATCACCGTCCCGAAGATGATGTTGGCGCCCTTGTCGGCGGTGGCGACCACGATGTCGGCCGCCTCGTGGACCTCGAACAGGTTGAGGTCCTCCGAGCCGGTGAAGTTGAGCAGCATCCCCGTGGCGCCCTCGATCGACTCCTCCATCAGCGGCGAGGAGACGGCTCCCTTCGCCGCTTCGGCGGCCCGGTTCTCGCCGGAGGCGGCGCCGACGCCCATCATCGCCGAGCCGGCCTCGGACATGACCGCGCGCACGTCGGCGAAGTCGAGGTTGATCTGGCCGGGGGTCGTGATCAGGTCGGTGATGCCCTGTACGCCCTGACGGAGGATGTCGTCGGCCATCCGGAACGCCTCGCTCACCGAGGTCTGGCGCTCCACCACCTGAAGCAGCTTCTCGTTCGGGACGATGATCAGGGTGTCGCACTTGGCGCGGAGCTTGTCGATCCCGTCGAGGGCCTGCTGCATCCGGCGGCCGCCCTCGAACTCGAATGGCTTGGTGATCACGCCGACCGTCAGCGCACCGATCTCCTCCTTGGCGATCTCGGCGATCACCGGCGCCGCGCCGGTGCCCGTGCCGCCGCCCTCGCCAGCGGTGACGAATACCATGTCGGCGCCCTTGAGCGCCTCCTTGATGTCGTCGCGGCTCTCCGCCGCGGCGCCGCCGCCGATCTCCGGGTTGGCGCCCGCGCCGAGCCCCTTGGTGAGCTGGTGGCCGATGGAGAGCTTGATGTCCGCCTCGCATGCCTGCAGTGCCTGGACGTCGGTGTTGATCGCGATGAACTCGACGCCCTTGAGGCCGGCGTCGACCATGCGGCTGACCGCGTTCGTGCCGCCGCCGCCTGCACCAACGACCTTGATGACTGCGAGATACGAGGACTCGACCATTGACTCTCGACTGTCCTAACTTTCCGTCTTTGCGCTCCGAGGCTAAAGCGGTGCTTGAGAGTTTCGGACCGCACTCCAGCCTCAAGCCTAGGGCGAAGGTAAGGCATCCGGCGGCCCCTGTCAACGCAGGGACAGCTTAGCGGCACGGAATCGTGCAAACCAAAGTCTCAACCAAGGGTTGAGAATTGACGGTATCTGCGTATCTCAGGCTGCGGTATAGGCTCGGGTTTTCAGGGGGTCGTGGTCGGGGCAGCGACGGGCGCGGTCGACGTCCCCTCCACCGCGGGACGATCGGGCACGCGGACGTCTATGTAGGTGAGGCTCGTGAGGTGCCGGTCGGCCAGGATCGCGGCAACCGCCTCCCACTTCTGGTCTGCGCCGTCGCCTGTTCCGAAGCGCAGCTCGATCCCGCCCCGCATCGTCAGCACGACCCCGTAATCGTGGGAGAGGGAGGCGGTAGCGATCAGGGGGAGGAGCGGCGCCGGAGCGGCGCCGACGACCAGGGCCTCGGTGAGCGGATCGCCGCTGAGCCTCCCCGAGGTCGGCAGCTGGTCGATGCTCAGCTCGGGCAGGCGGTCCTTCACCTTTACCCCGCGGAGCACCGAGCCGTCGGCGGCGACCGCCACCTGACGGTCGCCGGCGCGAACGATCAACGTCGGCTGGCGCTCTGAGACCTGAATCGTGATGCCGTGCGGAAAGCTCGTGTCCGCGCTCACCGAGGCAACCGTGGGGAACTGCCGGACAGCGCTCTCGAGACGGTCGGTCTGCACGTGGAGCGTCGTCATTCCACGCGCGGAGTCGGTCAGCGCCGCCACGATCCGGTCATGGTCGGCGCTGCTCACTCCCTCGACCTTGACGTCGCGCACGGCGACCAGCGAGGAGTCACGGAACCATCCGAAGTAGGTGAGCGCCAGGGCGCCCGCGACCACGGCGCCCATCAGCCCACGGCGGCGCCACGAAGTGGAGCGCAGCAGCGCGACGAGGGCCACTGGCCGGACGACGGAGCGCCGCGCGGCGTGGCCGCGGGTGGGCCTCCGCGGCGCCCGCCGAGTCGCCGCCCTGGGCGCCCGCCGTGCGGGACGCTTCGACGAGGGGCGCGAGGGAGAAGACGGCGCTCGAGTCTTTGCCGGACGAGCGGTCGGGCCGGCGCCGCCCGCGCGCGCTCGGGCGCGCCGTTTGCCGGCAGCCGTGGCGGCAGGGGTGCTCACACCAGGGTGATTCGCGCTCTGTGGGGGCGGCTCCTGCCCAAGCCGTGTCTGAATCTGGTCAGCCCGGTAGATCCCAGGTGTCGGGCCACTCGATCTCGCCCAGCACCTGGACCTCCGGCTCCAGCGAGATCCCGAAGCGTGCGTGGACTCGACGGCGCCCCTCGGCCATCAGGGCGAGGATGTCGGCGGTTGTCGCGCCGCCGGCATTCTCGACGAAGTTCGCGTGCTTCTCCGAGAAGCGGGCCCCGCCGATCCGCAGCTCACGACAGCCGGCGGCCTCCAGCAACTGACCGGCGGTCCGCCCCTCGGCGCGCCTATCGTCCGCAGGGTTCTTGAAGGTCGAGCCGAAGGTCTTGATTCCCGAGGGCTGCGCGTCGCGCCGCTTGCCGCGCATCTCGGCGAGCGTGCCCTTGATCTCCGCCACCTCACCTTCGCTGAGCCGGAAGGAGCCCCGGGAGACGACCTCGCCCGGCTGGAGATTCGATCGCCGGTAGGCGAAGCCGAGCTGGCTCGGCTCGCGTCGCTCGACGCCCCCGGCGGTGCAGACGTTCACCCACTCCAGGACCCGACCCAGCTCGCCGCCGTAGGCGTTGGCGTTCATCTTCACCGCGCCGCCGACCGTCCCCGGGATGTTGATCCCGAACTCGAGCCCCGAGAGTCCCCAGCGAGCCGCCTGGGCAGCCGCCGATGGAAGCCGGGCGCCGCCGCCGCAGACCACGCGGGTCCCCTGGCGCTCGATCCCGCTCAGCTGACCGTCCAGCTTGACAACCAGGCCGCGATATCCGGCGTCCGAGACCAGGAGATTGGACCCCGAGCCGACCACTGCGACCGCGAGCCCCTCCGACGCCGCCCAACCCAAGAGCGCCGCCAGCTTGCGCTCCTCGTCCGGGCGCGCGAACAGCTCGGCCGTACCGCCCGTCCGCACGGTGGTCAGCCGCGCCAGCGGGTAGTCCCGCTCGACCCCGTCGGGAAGCATCATCCGGTGGCTCCTCGGTCGACACCGTCCTCCACCAGCGTGTCGGCGAGCTTGAAGATGTCGCCGGCGCCGATCGTGACCAGAAGGTCGCCCTCGCGCAGCCGCGGCGCCAGCGCGCGGTGGGCCCGGTCGGCGTCGACAAGCCACCAGACCGGGCGGCCCGGGGCGTGGTCGGCAACCGAGCGGGCGACCGCGAGGCCGCTGACGCCGGCAAGCCGCCCCACCGGCTGCTCGCGAGCCGGATACACGTCGAGGATCCCGACCTCGTCAGCGGCCGCCAGGGCCGAGCCGAAGCGGCCAGCGAGAGCCTTCGTGCGCGAGTACAGGTGGGGCTGGAAGACTGCTATCAGCCGCCGCGGCCCGAGCTCGCGAAGCGCCTCGAGCGCCGCCGCAACCTCGGTCGGATGGTGGGCGTAGTCGTCGTAGATCGCGGCCCCATTCCGACGTCCCTTCAACTCCAGGCGGCGCAGCATTCCGGGGAATGAGGCAAGCGCGCGTGCCGCCGGCTCCAGCTCGAAGCCGGCCAGCTCCAGCGCGGCGAGCGCGGCACGCGCGTCGAGCAGGTTGTGGCGGCCCGGGACCGGCAGGTCGAGCGCCGGGCCCGGGTGGTCCTGGTCGAAGGTCAGGACCCGCTGCTCGCCAGCCAGGCCGGCGAGGCTCCCGTCGTTGGGCAGCGCCAGGCCCTGGGCCGGCTCGCAGAACGCTCGGAAGGCCTCCAGCAGCTGGCCGCGCGAGGACCAGTGCGAGTGGTGGTCGAGCTCGACGTTGGTCACCGCCGCCACCTCCGGGCGCAGGCGCAGGAAGCTCGCGTCGGACTCGTCGGCCTCGGCGATCACCCATTCCCCCGCGCCCCAGCCGGCGTTTCCGGGACCCCCATCCTCGCCCGCGCCCGGCAGCTCGCCACCGAGCACGAAGCCCGGGGCGGCGCCGATTGCCAGCAGGGCGTGGACGAGCATCCCGGCGGTGGTGGTTTTGCCGTGGGTCCCGGCGATCGCCAGCAGGCGCTTGGTGGCGCACAGCTCGGCGAGCAGCTCGCCGCCGCGGTCGACACCACCACCTCGGCGTCGGGCGGGAGGGCGTCGGCGTCGTGACCGACCCTAGGCTCGAGGCCGGCCGCCCGAAGGCGCTCCAGGTAGGAGCTGTGGGCGCGGTCCGAGCCGCTCACCTGCGCGCCGAGCCGGTGGCAGATGAGCGCCAGGCCGCTCATCCCAGCGCCGCCGATGGCGATGAAGTGAAGCTTGCGTTGGGCCCAGTTCGTCATCCGTGGAGCATGTAGCAGGTAGCAGGTAGAAAGGTCAGGTTCGGGCCGCCTCGAGGATCTCGTTGGCGATTTGCTTGGCGGCGTCCGGGCGGGCGAGGGCGCGGGAGGCGGCGGCCATCCGCTCCAGGCGCCGCCCGTCGGCGAACAGGCCCGCCACGGTTCTGACCAGGGTCCCCGGATCGAGCTCCGAGTCGTCGATCACCAGGGCCGCCCCCGCGTCCGACATCCAGGCCGCGTTGGCGTCTTGATGGCGCGCCGTGGCGTGAGGGTAGGGGACCAGGATCGCCGGTCTGCCCGCAGCCGCGAGCTCGAATACCGAGCCGCCCGCCCGGGCGAGCACGAGGTCACAGGCGGCGAGCGGATCGGCGAGCGTCGGCTCGTACTCGAGCAATGTATATCTCTCGGGCCCGATAGCGGCGTCCAACCGCTGTCGGGCCAGTGGGTAGTCGCGGTGGCCGGCGATCTGGACGACGTGGTAGTCGCGGCTCGGGGTCGCGGCCCCGTCGCCGACGCGCTTCGGGATAAGGGTGCCGACGTCTCCTTCCTCGGAGCGCGAGGGCGGCCCGAGGCCGAGCTGATCCCGGCCGCGGGCTACGAGGTCGACTTCCTGCGGGTCCGCGGCCTGGACCGAGGCGCGCCGCTGAAGGCGGTGTCGGCCGCGACGCTGGCGGCTGCTGCGGTGCCCGCGGCGCGGAAGGCGCTGCGGCGGCGGCGAGCCGAGGTGGTGATGGGCGGTGGGGGATACGTGGCTGGCCCTGCCGGGCTCGCGGCGCTGTCCGCCAGCCTGCCCCTGGTGCTGACCGAGGCCGATCGCCACCTCGGGCTCGCCAACCGCGTGCTGGCGCGCCGTGCGCGCCGCGTCTGCCTTGCGTTCCCGATCCCGGGCCGGGATGCAGGCCGCTACCTGGTCACCGGGCGACCCGTGCCGGC
>VAYK01000109.1:0-9965 GCA_005884985.1 Actinomycetota bacterium
TGAACAGCGAGAAGTCGAGGTTGAAGTCCGTCCCGAGGCAGGACACCCAGGGAAAGCTCCAGCCCATGCGGCGCCGGTACGCCTCGAGGTTCTCGAGCGGGGCGTGGGAGACGGCCACGAAGGTGACGCCGCGGTGGTTGAGGTGGATGACGGTCGGGTCGACGTGATCGGCCATCCACGAGCAGCCCACGCAGCCGGCCTCGGGCCAGCCGTCGACGTGCGGCCCGAGCATGAAGTGGAAGACGAGCAGCTTGCGAGCGCCCGTCGAACAGGTCGGCGAGGCCCTCGGGCCCCTCGACCGTCTGGAATTCGTACTCCCTCTCCACCGGTACCCAAGGAAGCGCCCGGCGCTGGCGGGCGAGCTCGTCGCTGCGCCGGGTCACCTCCTTCTCACGCTCGAGCAGCGCGACGCGTTCCTCGAGCCACTCCTCGCGCGTTCCCACCCTGTGCTCAGGCATCGCGATCACCTCCGTCGCCAGTTGCCGATCTCCACGTCTAGGGACTGCCCACGCCCCGGAAACTCATCGGTGGCGACCGAACGCCGTCGATCGGGCACGCCTTTAGTTCCCCCGCTATGGTGGTCAAGTCGTTTGCCTATCGCCCGTTGCAGCGAGCTGCGGCGAATCGATTCATCTTCCAGAGCGATGATCCAGGTCGGCCCGATCCAAGTCGACTTCCTCGTTGAGGCTGACGATTCCAGCGGCAGCGTCACGGTCTTCGAGTGCCACGTTCCGGCCGATGCCAGGGTACCCGTGCCCCATAGCCACAACGGCTTCGAGGAGACGATCTACGGCCTCGAGGGGGTCTGCACGTGGACGATCGACGGCCAAGCCCGTGAGGTCGCGCCCGGCGAGTCGGTGTGCATTCGTCGCGGTCAGATCCACGGGTTCGAGAATCGTGGCAGCATCGACGCGAAGTTCCTCGCGATCGCGACCCCGGGCGTCTTCGGCCCTGCCTACTTCCAAGAGATCAGCGACGTGCTGGCCGCTAGCGCAGGCGGTCCGCCAAACCAGGCGGCGATCGCGGAGGTCATGCGCCGCCATGGCCTAACACCCGCGCCACCAATCACCACCTGATGCCGGACTGGCGCGGTCTCGCGCATCGGTTCCTTGTTGTCTCGCCGCCGAACCTAGGCGCTTAGTGTTGAGGCTGCGCGCGCTCGGCTTCGCGGACCCGCTCGGCAAGGGCGCTTAACACCCGCCGGCCTACGACCGGGACGCTCTCGATCAGCTCCGAGAACTCACGGGAGCCGAGCACGAGGAGTCGCATGTCGCTCTCGGCGGTGACCGTGGCGGACCGCGGCGCCGAGTGAAGGAGCGCCATCTCCCCAAAGCACTCGCCGGGCCCGAGCTTGGCGCTCCCCTTGCCGCGGATCGTCGCCTTCGCCCGCCCGTCTGCGATCACGAAAGCCTCTCGACCAGGATCGCCCTGGCGCATCAGGACCCGCCCGGCCGGAACCTCGATCTCCTCTGCGAGGGCGGCGATCCGGGAAAGATCCCGCTTGCTGCAGGTCGAGAAGAGCTGCACCCGAGCCAGCCGCTCGACCTTGGGGTCGCGTCTCCGCCGTCCTCTCGGCCGCCTCATCGCCGCGAGTATCCCAGCGGAGGGCGGAGGGCGCGTGGGATCACGCGCATTGATCGCTCGGTCTGCCCGGGCGGGCGGGGTTAGTCGCGCGCGGCGCGGACCACGGCGGGCTGGGGGGTTACCTCCCCGAATCGACTGAAGCTCGAGTCGGCCCTCAACACGGTGATCGGCCCCACGCTCGGATCCCCGCTCGGCTCGATGTCGTACGGGTGGAGGATTCCTCCGCCGCCTCGAGTTGCGAGGACCGCCTTGGCGATCCCGCCCCGGTTCGTGCCCGCCTCGGCGACCGCGTCCAAGAGCACGGCCGCAGCCTCCGCTGCGTAGGGGGCGAACTGCTCAACCGGCTGGCCGTTCGTCGTGCCCTCGAGGTCGTTCACCAACGCCTTGCCCTTGGCGGGCAGGTTCTCGGGCGTGTCGCCGGGGACGCTCGCGAACATTCCCTTGGAGGCGGAGCCGGAATCGTCGATCGTGGCCTGCTGGGCAAACCCATCGAAGGCGATCAGCGGCAGCTCGGTGTTTGAACCGAGCACCGCCAGCTTGTCCTTGATCAGTTGGGCGCCGTTCTGCTCGATCAAGCCCGCGAGGACGACGCCGTCGGCGCCGCTCCGCTTCACCTTGGCGAACAGCGACGCATAGCTCTTTGCCTTCTGGTTCCAGGTCTCGTACCCGCCGAGCGTCAGCCCGAGGGCCTGCGCCGCACCGCGACAGTTCTCCGCCTGCCCTGTGCTCGTTGGGTCGTGGCTGGCGTAGAGCACGAACGGGTTCGCGATCCCCTTCTGCTTTGCGAACTCCGCGAGGGCGGCGCCTTGGAAGGCATCGTTGGGCACGACCCGTGAGTAGTTCCGTGTCCCGCTCGGATAGAGGCTGGCGGGTTGGCCTCCCTCACACCCCTTGCTCGGCTCGGTGAGACAAACCGCCGTGTTGCCCGGCGAGATCATCGCCACGCCGCCACGATTCAGGATCGGGATCTCCTCTGCAGCACACCCCGAGTTGTAGGTGCCGATCACGCCGAGCACCTGACGATCCTTGAGGTAGGCATCGGCGTTTGAGCGACAGGTCGCAGCGTCCCACAGGCCGGTCTTCGCGATTGAGTCGTCGCAGGCCTGATACGCAACCGGAGTTGCCCCGGCCTTCCAGCCTCGCTGGTCGAGGATGAGCCGGATCGCCTGTTCCTGCTGGCTTGAGCGCTCGGCAGAGTCGCCTTGCAAGGGCAGATCGGAGACGATGAGTCCGTCAGGTCTACCCTCTCCGCCGTACTCGACCTTTCCGCACGTGGGAGTCGGCACGCCCGCGATCCCTGCAGCGGTGGTGGTGCTCGAACCCCCGCCTCCTCCGCAGCCTGCGAGTGCGCTAACCGCTGCTACGCCGGCTACTGCGATGAGCGGGTGTATTGCTCCCGGGCGCAGCAAGCCGCGGACTCTAGCGACACCGAGGCCACCGGAACGGTCGAATTGACCCCGAGGTCTCTACCCTGTCCAGCTCCTCTATCGCCGTTTGGGGTGGCGTCTTCGGCTTGCCCAAGCACTCGACAATCGCCGCCCCGCTACTCGATGGCGGGGCGCTACCCCACGTGCTCGGACTCGTCTGCAACGGACAGGGCTCCAAGCGTAGTCGCACCGAGGGCCGTCGCTGCCATCAACGCCGCCGCCGCGCCATTCGATTGCGATTGCGGCGAAGTCGAGCGCGTCGACGACGGGCTGGAGCCGCCACCACTGCGCGCGGTTAGCGCCGGTCGCCGCGTACATCCCACGCAAACCACCCGAAGGTCTAGCTCGGCCTAGACGTTCGAACGGCGGCAAGACGCGCTCGGGCGGCGATAGTCCGGGCCATGAAGCGTATGCGAATACTGACCTGCTCAAGCGTGATCTTGGCGCTGGTATTTCCAGCGACGAGCGGTGCAGCCATTCGCAGCTATCACGGGGTGATGGACCAGGGCGGGACCGTGAGCTTCAAGGCGAAGTTCAAGCACCGCAGGCCGGTGCAGATCATCGGCTCGACCGATCCTCCGTATGGCTTCGCGTGGACCGGGGTTCCGATGAACTGCAACGAGGGTTCCTTCGCCATCAGCGGGCACTTCACGTTCCCCCTGGCCGTGCACGACAACAGGTTTCTTGGCACGGCTTCTCGCGACGCGGCCAAGGCAACGGTCCACGGGACATTCTGGCACCACGGGAGAACGGTGCGAGGCAACTTCCGCCTCAGCGGCGATTTCTACCCGAGCCCCACCGACTGCCATACCGGCCTCGACACCTGGCACGCTCACCGCGGCTGACGCCAACGCTCAGGGTCGGGCGCCCCCTAAGGAACGAGGAAGACCCGCACATGGGTTTGCCTTCTCTGCCGCCTGGCAATGCCCGTCGCCCTTCCTGGGCCACGAGGTAAGGCATGGCACGGAGCTGGACGAGCGGCGTCCCTCGGGCCGCCGCTTCTATTGCGGGCGACCCGGACTAGGGTTGCAAAATGGTTGCAATCGGCCCTCGGGGCGCTGACTGGCGCCGAACTCGTCCGCACGAAAGCCCCTGATTTGCGGGAGCTTTCCAATGGGCCGTGAAGGACTCGAACCTTCAACCTTGAGATTAAGAGTCTCCTGCTCTGCCAGTTGAGCTAACGGCCCGGCGGTCGAGATGGTAGCGGGGGTCGGCGGGGGTCCCTACGGCCCGGTGCCGACGCCGCCGAGCGGGCTCTGGAGCGGATTTGCGCCCGGGGTCGTGGCCGCCGGGGGGTTCTTCTGCGCCTTCGCCTGCTGCTTCTTCGTCTGCACGGCCTGCTTGCGGATCTGGTCAAGCTGCTGGGAAACCTGCTTGCGCAGCGACTTCGGTGCCAGGCTCAGAGCCTTCTTGGCGGCCGCGTCGCCGGCCGGGATGTCACCCGCGGAGTACTGGAAGATGGCCAGGTTGCCGTACGAGTTCTGACTCGGCTGGTCCGCCGCGACGATCTCCTGGGTCTTGGCGGCGCCGGATGCGTCACCGAGGAAGAGGAAGGCGTTGACGACCTGAGCGGCCGCGCTGGCATCGGGCTTTCCTCGGTTGAGGCGCAGGTACTTGGTCCAGGCGTCGGCCGACTTCCCAAGTTCGGTGTGGGCGTCCGAACTGACGGTCGGCTGACCGGTGGTGGGGTCCTGGGTCACACCCTGCTTACCCTTTAGGTACTCGTTGAGCGCCAGCTTCACGAGAGCGTCGGTGTCCTTCGGGTTCTTCGCCAGCTGCTGGTTGGCGTTGCCGATCTGAGCGTCGTACGCTGAGCTCAGCGAGCCGCCGCTGCTGCTGTTTCCGCTCAGACCGAGCGCGTCGAAAAGGCCTCCGGGCGAGTTGCCGGTGCCGATCGAGAAGCCGACGAAGCCCACCAGGAAGAGCACCGCCAGCGCCGCGTAGGACACCTGGACGACGCGCCTGCGCTTGCCGCGGAGGTCGAAGAGCACGTCCGAGAGCCTAGCTTGCGGGGCTTGCGGGCGGCTCGGCCTCCGGCGGGGACGCCGCCCGCTCCGCCGGCGTGCCCACCAGGCGCGCCAGGATCAGCGAGAACTCGAACAGGGCCAGCAGAGGCACCAGCTCGATCAGCATCGTCACCGGATCGGTGCCCGGAAGGAGCATGGCGACAATCGCCAGGATCAGGTAGGCGTAGCGCCGATTGTGAGAGAGCTGCCGCGGGGTCAGGATCCCCAGCCGCGTCAGCGCCACGATCCCCATGGGCACCTGGAAGACGAGCCCGAGCGCGATCAGGGTCGTGATCAGGAAGCTGTAGTAATTGCTCGCCCGAACCTGGATATTGAACTCGCCCTCGTTGAAGTGCAGCAGGAACTTGGTCGCCGCCGGGACGACCACGAAGTACGAGAAGACGACCCCGGCGATGAACAAGACCGGAACGAGGACCAGGAACGGCAGCACGACCCGCCTCTCGGTCGGTTTCATCGCCGGGAGCAGGAAGGCGTATGCCTGGTAGAGCAGCACGGGCAACGCGATCAGGATCCCGGCGTAGATCGAGAGCTTCATCGTGGTCATGAACGGCTCGGTGACGCCGAACGTGATCGGCTTCAGACCGCCCGGCAGCGGCTGGTTGGCGATCTGGATCAGCAGGTGGTTCTGCCAGAAGCAGAGTCCGCAGGCGACTACAAGCACCGCCACCGAAACGATGATTCGGTTGCGTAGCTCGTCGAGGTGCTCGACAAGCGTCATCTGCTCGTCGAACTTGGCGGCCCGCAGACGGGGCACGGCTCAGGGACGGTGCTCGGTTACGACCTCGCCCTCGACGGACTCGGAGGGCTTCTCCACGCCCTCGATCTGGGGGGGCTTCGACGGCGGCTCCTCGTCGTCGTCATTCCCCGCGATCGAGGATCTGAATTCGCGGATGCCCTTGCCCACGGAGCGCCCCAACTCTGGGAGGCGCTTCGGACCGAAGATGATCAGGGCGATCACCAAGACGACCAGGATCTCTGGAAGGCCAATGTTGCCTGGCATCACGACACATGGTACCGGCGTTGGGCGCTAGCGCCTGAAGTTCAGGTAGAAGCGGCTCGGCGTGGGCTCAGTCTGGCCCTGGTACTTGCTGCCCGCCTCGCCCGCGCCGTAGGGGCGCTCGACGGGCGAGTCCAGGCGCACGAACGAGATCTGGCCGATCGGCATCGCGTAATAGATAGTCACTGGCAGGTTGGCGACGTTGGAAAGCTCCAGGGTTAGGTTGCCCTCGAACCCAGGGTCCACGAAGCCGGCGGTTGAGTGGATGAGCAGGCCAAGCCGGCCCAAACTCGACTTCCCTTCCAAGCGAGCCACGATGTCGTCGGGAAGCCGCACCCGCTCCAGCGTCTGCCCCAACACGAACTCGCCCGGGTGGAGGATGAAAGGGTCCTCGTCAGTGATCTCGACCGCCTCGGTGAGTCCCTCCATCGGCTGACGCACGTCGATGAACGGATAGCGCGCGTTGTTGAAGACCCGGAAGCGCCGGTCCACGCGCACGTCGACGCTCGACGGTTGCACCATCGCCTCGTCGAACGGATCGAGGACGATCCGCCCGGCCTCGATCTCCGCCTTGATGGTGCGGTCGCTGAGGACCATCTAGATCTCAGCCAGTCTATTCGCGCCCTCCGCCAGGCCCCGGCGATCGGCCATCCGAGCGCCCCGGCGGACTCCGGATTTGCGCCTGGGATCCCTCCCCTAAAGCATCTTGGGCCCACCGCCGATAGAGCATGCGAAGTGGCAGAGCGGCAGACAGAAAGACATGGCCGGACCGCCCTGGAGGGTGGCCTCGAGCCAAGCATCTTCGAGGCGCGGTTGGCGACTACGACCCGGCGGCGGCGTGATGACCTCCACGTCTGCCCGTCGTGCAACTCCGAACTGGTCTATCCGACCGACTGGGCGCCGGCGACCAACCGGCACTGGTAGGTGGCACTGCGCTGCCCCGAGTGCGAGTGGAACGGTGGCGGCAGCTACAGCCAGCAGATCGTCGACCGCCTCGACGAGGCGCTCGAGCGGGGTACCGAGTCGGTGCTCGAGGATCTGAACGTTCTCATTCGGGCGAATATGGAGGACCAGATCGACCGCTTCGTCTCCGCCCTCAGCGCGGACCACATCCTCCCCGAAGACTTCTAGGCCCCGGCTGAGACGCAAACGCCTCCCGGGCTGACGACGCGAGTCGCCGCTTCAGGAGTACCGCTCGACGACGCCGTCGGCGACCAGCTCGAGGAGCTGGCGCTGGTCGGGTTCGAGCGCCGAGCGTTGCAGGGCGAGCTTGGCGAGCTTGACGCGCCTGCGGGCGCCTTCTCTCACCTCGTTGAGGACGCCGGTCGCTGCGATCCGGATCAAGGGCAGGGTCACCGTGCCGTCGAGCAGGTCGGTGCCGCGGGCCTTGCCCGTCCGCTCGGGCGGGCCGGTGACGTCGAGGACGTCGTCGAGGAGCTGGAAGGCGAGGCCGATCTCCCTCCCGAACGCTCGTAGGGCGGGGCCAGCCCCCTTGCGGCCCTCTCCCGGGCGTCCGATCAGGCATGCGCACTCGAACAGCCGGCCCGTCTTCAGCTCCGAGCGCTCCAGGTAGCGCTCGGCGGAGATCGAACCATCGAACGCGTCCCGCCGCTGGGCCAACTCGCCGAGCGCCAGCGCCACCGAGGCCATGGACAAGAGCTCTACTTGCTTTCGGTCGCCGTCTCTTCCGAGCTCGGCGAAGGCCCGCGAGAAGAGCAGGTCGCCGACCGCCAGCGCGCGGTCGCGGCCGGAGCGCGCGACCACCGTCGGGCGGCCGCGGCGAAGCGGCGCCGCGTCGAGGACGTCGTCATGGACCAGAGTTGCCATGTGAACGAGCTCGATCGCCGTCGCGGCCCGGATCGCCGCCTCGCCCGCCCCCGGCCCGGCGCTGAGCAAAACCAGCATCGGGCGCAGGCGCTTTCCCCCGGCGGCCAGCGTCGCCCCGGCGTCGGCGGCGAGACCCTCACCGTGGCCCTTGGCCAGTCGCCGCAGGCGCTCCTCGACCGCCTCCATGCGGGCGGGCAGCCACGCCTCGGCCACCTCCATCACCAGCGTCACCGGCGGCGGGACGATGGTTCGGTTCACGTGGTGTCTCCGATCTCAATCATGGCTACGGGCCCAGCAGGCGCCCGGTTCAGCCGCCCTTGGCGCCCGAGTGGATCGCGATGATCCCGCCGGCCAGCACCAGGTACCGGACCCGCTGGAGCCCAGCGCCGGCCATCATCGCCGCCAAGCCCTCGGGCGCCGGAAAGCGCTTCACGGATTCCGGCAGGTACGTATACGCGTCCCGGTTCCCGGCCAGGGCGCCGAGTAACGGCACGACCCGGTCGAACCACAGCGAGTAGAAGTTCGACAACGGGGGTCGGCGCGGCTGGGTGATCTCGAGGATCACGGCGTGGCCGCCGGGCTTCAGCACGCGGACCATCTCGGCCAGCCCACGCTCGAGGTCAACCAGGTTCCGCACCCCGAAGCCGACCGTGACGGCATCGAACGACCCCTCCTCGTAGGGCAGCTCCAGCGCGTCGGCCGACTCGAACCGGACCTGGGATGCGCCACGCTCCGCGGCCTTGCGTCGCGCCAGCTCCAGCATCGCGTCCGAGAAATCGCATCCCACGACGACGCCATCCGGGCCCACCCGCCGGGCCAGCTCGAGGGCCAGGTCCCCGGTGCCGCAGCACAGGTCGACGGCGGCGTCGCCGGCTCGAAGCTCGGCGCGCCCGGCAGCCCGCTCGCGCCAGCGGTGGTGCATGCCGGCCGTCATCACCGTGTTCATGAGGTCGTAGACGCCCGCGATGCGGTCGAACATCGTCCGCACCTGAGCGGCGAACTCAGGCGACTCGGGGGACGGCCGGTCGATCGTGTCTGCTCGGGCGGGCTCCGTCTCGGCCTTCATTGCGGCGAGGTTACCTCGGGAGCGGCAGGGGCCCCGGGACCACCAGGCCGAGGTGGGCGCTACTTCAGCGACGCGAGGAAGTCCGCGACGTCGTTGAGCTTCTTCGGCGGGAAGTCCTGGAAGGAGGGCATGACGCCCGGGCCCGCCGCCAGCGAGCGCAGGATCGCATTGCGGGGGATGCGGGCGCCGATGTGGGTCAGCTCCGGGCCCGGGCCCGCATTGCCGTTGTCTCCCAGCCGGTGACAGGCGAGGCAGCCCGACTGGGCGACGACCAGCTTGCCGGGCTCGTATTGGGGGGCCACCTTCACGTCGATGGCCGACGGCGGCCCGGCGACGGCGCCCTTCAGGGTCAGGTAGGCCATCGAGGCCACGGTCAGCACCAGCACGGTCATGGCGATCGGGCGGCGCTCCGGGCGGCGCTCCGGGCCGCGATCGAAGAAGGGCAAGAGCAGCAGCACGACCATGCCGATCGTCGGCACGCCGATCGTCGCCAGCGGGACAAGGTAAGACGGCTTGATGACCCGCAGGACCTCGAACAGGAAGAAGAAGTACCACTCCGGGCGCGGCGTGTAGGTGGTCGTCGTCGGGTCGGCCTTTGGGCCCACCTCGGCGCCGAGCACGAGCGCCATCAGGACGATCATCAGGACCACGATCAGGGCCATGGTCGAGTCCTTCATCACCGCGTACGGGAAGAAGGGCTTGCCCTCCTTCTTCAAGAGCTCGTATTTGCGGAGGTAGGCCTCCTTCTCGGCGCGGTTCAAACCCGCTCCTCCCTGACGGTGGCCTTCGTCCGCTTCGGCTCCAGCCACGGCGGCGCGGTGGTGCCGAGCTTCACCACCAGGTACAGGTGGGCTCCGATCAGGGCGATGATGAGCCCCGGCACGATCAGCATATGGATCGCGTAGAAGCGCGCCAGCGTCGTCCCTCCGAACTCGGCGCCGCCGCGTAGGAAGTCGGCGAGGTAGGGGCCGACCAACGGTCCGGCGCCGGTGATGTTAACGCCGACCACCGTGGCCCAGAAGGAGCGCTGATCGAAG
>VAYK01000109.1:9985-17384 GCA_005884985.1 Actinomycetota bacterium
CGCGGGTACTTGTAGGCGCCGAAGACGAAGGTCCGCGCCATGTGGAGCCAGATCAGGATGATCATCAAGCTGGCGCCCCACTTGTGCATGCCGCGCACGAACTCGCCGAGAAAGACGTCGTTGGTGAGGTGGGTGATCGAGCCGTAGGCCTGGGTCGCGGACGGCGTGTAGTACATCGCCAGGAACACGCCGGTCACCGCCTGCACGGTAAACGCGAATAGCGTCGCCGAGCCAAGCGTGTAGAACCAGTTGGTGCCCTTCGGCACCTTCCGGTAGAGCATCCCGGTGAGGAAGCTGGCGCCGCCGGTGCGCTCGTCGATCCAACCGACCAGGTCGGCGGGCGTCTCCTTGAGACGCTCCACCGGGCCGGCGCCGTCGCCGTCGCCGGGCTTCGGCGGCTTCTTGAGCGGGCCGGGGATGAGCAGGTCGGGGAGCTTCATCTGGGCCTCGCTAAGGCGGGGGGAAGGTGTCGGGCCGTGGCGGATAGAGGATGTTCCAGATCCCGCCCGTGTACTCGCCCGGGTCGCGGGCGCGGACCGGCTGGAGCTGCGAGGTGACGCTGTAGCGAGGGCCGACCTGCACTTGACCGTCGCGGACGCGCGTCTGGAAGTGGTCGAGGGGACGCACCGGCGGGCCGCCGATCACCTTGCCCTCGAAGTCATAGACCCCGCCGTGGCAGGGGCAGATGAAGTTGCCCGCGGCGGACACGAAGTGCACCGGGCAGCCGAGGTGCGCGCAACGGGTCGAGAGCGCGACGTATGGCTCGTACGGCTGGGTCTCGTTGAAGGGCGACCCGGGGATCGCCTTGCGGACATAGGCGGTGGTCTTGCCGGGCTCGCCGATCCCCTCGACGAGGGTGAATACGACCGGTGTGTAGGTCTTCTCCGTGAACCGGCTGACGGGCCCCACGCTTTCCCAGCGCTCCTCCGGCCGGTGGAAGATCGGCGCCACCGCGAACCCAACCGCGGGGAGGACGATCACCGCGCCCGCGATCCCACCGACCGCCTGGCCGGCAACCGTGAGCGCCTTCCGGCGGGACATCGACTCGCCCTCGAAGTAGCCGGGCGGATCCGGCTTCGCCAAACCGCCGTCGCCAGCGGAACCGTTGCTCTTGTCGGCAGCTTCGGCCACGTTCAGGCTTGACTGAGTGTTCGCGCTCGGCCCAGAATCAGCCTCCTTTTCGAGCCTCGCGCTCACGCGAGTCCTAGTGGGGCTCGAAGCCTATCGCCTCGGCAGTCCGGTCCAACGCATCGCCAAGGCCCGCCTGCTCGGCCGCCCCAACAGCCGCCTGCCAGAGCGCAGCCGGAGCGTCGGGACGGCCATCGCGAAGCGCCGACTTTCCTTCCTCGTGCTCGGGTGTGGCGCCCGTGGCGACCGCCATCGATGAGGCCAGCCAGAGGGCATTCGCGCCCTGTTCACCACCCCCCGCGTCGTGAAGCTGCGCCGAGAGCGAGATCAGGTCGGACAGCTCGCGGATCGCCTCGAGGTCACCGAGCGCGGCCAGCCGCTCGAGGCCGAGGGCGTAGAGGTAATCGCCGGCGAGCAGGGCCAGATCGGGGTCGGCGCCGACCACCACGCGCGGCTCCCCGTAGTGCAGCAGGTAACCCTCGCGAACCGACTCGATCACGAGCGAGTACTCGCCCCGCGCCTCCGCCGCTCGCGGGCCGGCCGCGGCCAGCAGACCAAGCGCCGGCTCGGCCCCCCCGGGATCGGTGGCGTGCGGCGAGATCACCGACTGCTCGGCCTCCAGCTGCTCGGCCAGCGCGTGGAGGACCCTCTCCGGGACGGGGATCTCGGCCATCGCTCGGCGAGGTTATCCGCCCCGCGCCGCCGCGTTCCGGACGGTGCGGTCAGGAATCGCCGGAAGTGCGCGGGAGCGCGGAGTTGGCCGGGGCGCTCAGGCCGCCGATGATGATCTCCAGATACCGCTCCCAGCTCATCTCGTGGTCGAAGGCGCCACGCCCCGTCGCCCGCCCCAGGCCGCACATCAGCATGGCGATGTCCTGGGCGCCGATGTCGGGGCGCAGCTCGCCCGTTGCCTGAGCTCGCTCGACCAGCGCCGCCGTGGCCTCCATCAACTCGTCCTTCTCGCGCTGGGCGCCCTGGAAGGCCTGCCGCTCCGCCATCGCCTCAGAGAGCAGGCGATCATTCGCGCCCAGCTCCGCCGAGCGGCGGAGGAAGCCGCAAAAGCCCTGCCAGCCATCGGGGGCCTGGAGCGCCTCGCGTGCCCACTCGGCGAGCCGGGTGAAGCGGTCTGCCGCCAGCGCCTCGAGCAGCGCCTCCTTGGTGGGGAAGTGACGGTAGACCGTGCCGACGCCGACATCCGCCGCGCGGGCGATCTCATCGATCTGTGCGTCGAGGCCCTTGGCGGCGAACTGCGCCCGGGCGACGGCCAGCACCCGCTCGCGGTTGCGCCGCGCGTCGGCGCGTTGGGTTCGGTCGGCGTCCGCCTTGGGGGGGGATTGGGTCTTGGAGGGGGAAGCGGCCATCGGGTTCCTCTCTGGCGAGCCCCGGCTGTGTGATGAGGAGCACGCAACCGGAACCCAAGTTCCGTATAAGGACGGCAGATGATGACCACAGCCCAGGAGTTCGAGCGCCGACGTTGGATCGCCCTTGCGCTGCTCTGCTTCGCGCAGTTCATCGTGGTTCTCGACGCGTCGATTGTCAACGTCGCCCTCCCTTCGATTGGTAAGGGGCTCGACTTCTCGCAGGCGAACCTCGCCTGGGTCGTGAACGCGTACGTGCTCACCTTCGGCGGCTTCCTGCTGCTCGGCGGGCGAATGGCCGACGTGCTGGGACGCCGACGCGTCTTCATCGCCGGACTCCTGCTCGTTGCCGCGGCCTCGCTCGCTGCCGGCTTCGCCGCGACCGAGGGTCAGCTGATCGCCGCTCGCGCCGCCCAAGGCCTCGGCGCGGCGATCATCTCACCCTCGGCACTGTCGATCGTCACCACCACCTTCCGCGATGGCGCCGAGCGCAACAAGGCGCTGGGCGCCTGGGGGGCGGTCGCCGGAGCGGGGGGTGCCGCCGGCGTGCTCCTGGGAGGGATCCTCACCGACGGCCTCGGCTGGGAGTGGGTGCTGTGGGTGAACGTGCCGGTCGCACTTGTGGTCGCCGCGCTCTCCCCGCGCCTGATCGTCGAGAGCCGCTCCGAGTCGGCGACGCGCCACTTCGACGCCGCCGGCGCGGTGACCGTCACCGCCGGCCTTTCGGTTCTGGTGTACGCGATCGTCGACGCGACCAACGCTGGCTGGGGCTCGCTGCAGACGCTCGGTTTGATCGGCCTGTCCGCGGCGCTGATCGCGGCCTTCATCGCGATCGAGCGACGCTCGCAAGCGCCGCTGATGCCATTCCGGATCTTCCGCCTCCGGACGCTGACGGGCGCCAACATCGTCGGGCTCCTCGTCGGCGCGTCGCTGTTCTCGATGTTCTTCTTCATCACGCTCTACATGCAACAGGTGCTCGGTTACAGCGCGATCCACGCCGGCCTCTCATACGTGCCCCTCGCCCTGGGGATCATTGTCTCCGCCGGGGTCGCGTCCCAGCTCGTGACCAAGATCGGCTTCAAGCCTGTACTCGCGATCGGGATGCTGATGATCGCCACCGCGCTGGCGTGGTTCTCGCAGGTCTCGGTCAGCGGTGGCTTCCTAACCGACATCCTCGGCCCGTCGCTGCTCGCCGCTGCTGGCCTGGGGTTCGCGTTCGTGACGACGACCATCGCCGCGGTCTCAGGGGTCCGCGAGCAGGAGTCCGGCCTCGCGAGTGGGCTGATCAACACCTCGCAACAGATCGGCGGCGCATTGGGACTGGCTGTGCTGGCGACGATCGCCAACTCGCGCACGGACCACCTGATGGCGACGGCGCACGGCAGCTCGGCAGCACTGCCGAACGCGCTGACCGAGGGCTTCCAATCGGCGTTCCTCGGCGGGGCGGTGATCGCCGTACTCGGCTTGGTGCTGACGCTGGGGCTGATCCGCAGCCGCGACAGCCGCGCGCACGTCGAGCTCGGATCCGCGCCGGGGTCCGAGAGGCTCGCCAACGAGGCCGCGTAGGCGGCTAGCCCAACGCTGTGGTAAATGCCTCCGAGGCCGCCTCCGCGGTGCGGTCGATGGCGGCCTCGTCGTGTGCGAGGGAGACGAACCAGGCCTCGAACTGGGACGGGGGCGGGTAGATGCCGCGCTCGAGCAGGGCGCGGCAGAAGCGACCGTAGGCATCCAGGTCGCACGCCGACGCGCCGGCGAAGTCGCGGATCGGCTCCGGGCTGAAGAATGGCGTCACCAGGCCGGGCGCCGAGGCCACCTGTACCGGGCGGCCGCCGGCCGCTTCGCGGAGGCCGGCTGCGAGGCGATCGGTGAGAGCGCCGAGCCGTCCGTAGGCAGCGGCGTCGAGGCGCTCCAGGGTGGCGAGGCCCGCGGCGACTGCAAGGGGATTGCCGGACAGCGTCCCTGCCTGGTAGACGTCGCCGGCCGGCGCCACCTGCTCCATCAGCTCCCGGCGCCCACCGTAGGCGGCGGCGGGAAGGCCGCCGCCCACCACCTTGCCCAGGATCGTCAGGTCGGCCCCGACCTCGTAGAGCTCCTGGGCGCCGCCGCGCGCAACCCGGAAGCCGGTGATTACCTCGTCGAAGATCAGCAGCGCGCCGCTTTGCTCGGCCTGCTCGCGCAGGAGCTCCAGGAAGCCGTCGGCCGGCACGACCACTCCCATGTTGGCGGCGATCGGTTCGCAGATGATCGCCGCCACCTCGTGCGAGGACAGCGCCGCCGAGACCGACTCGCGGTCGTTCCAGGGCACGACCACGGTGTCGGCCGCCTGCCCCGCGGTCACGCCCGGGCTTGCGGGTATCCCCTGCGTCGCCAGACCCGAGCCGGCCTGGGCGAGCAGCCCGTCGACATGGCCGTGGTAGGCGCCGGCGAACTTGACGACCTTGTCGCGGCCAGTTGCCGCCCGCGCCAGGCGAACGGCGCTCATCGACGCCTCGGTACCCGAGTTGACCATCCGCACCATCTCCACGGATTCGAACCGCTCGCACACCTCGGCCGCCAGCTCGACCTCGCCTTCGGTTGGAGCGCCGTAACTGGTGCCGCGCTCGGCGGCTGCGCATACCGCCTCGACCACCTTCGGGTGCGCGTGGCCCAGGATCAGCGGGCCCCAGGAGCAGACCCAGTCGACGTACCGATGACCGTCGGCGTCGATCAGCTCGAAGCCCTCGCCACGCTCCACGAAGACCGGATGGTCTCGCCCGATGGCGCGCATCGCTCGCACCGGCGAGTTGACTCCGCCGGGAAGCAGGCCGGCGGCGCGGGCGTAGAGGACCTCGGAGGTGCGCGTGTCGAGGCCCGAGGCGGCCTCAGTCATACGTCGGCGTGCTCCCGCTCCCAGGTGGCGTAGTCGTCGACGAAGTAGAGCAGCCGAACCTTCTTGAACTCGGTCGAGGAGTAGAGCACCGCGCGATCGTCGCCGTGCAGGCCGTGGTCGTCGGCGATCCGGTCGAGGACCGCGTCGCACTCCTCCTTCGAGCGCCCGTGGGCCATCGTGAACACCGAGTACGGCCAGTCGGGGTAGGTGGGTCGCTGGTAGCAGTGGGAGATCCCCCGCACGGCGGCCATCCTCCTGCCGACCTCGGGCACCTGATCCTCGGGCACGCACCAAACGCCCATCCCGTTGGCCGAGAACCCGGCGCGCCGGTGATAGAGGATCGCCGCCACCCGCCGCAAGAGCTTTCGGGCGACCATCGCCTGCAGGTGCTCGAGGAAGCGGTCGGTCGGCATCCCGACCTTCTCGGCCGCCGCGTCGTAGGGGCGCTTGGTGACCGCCATCGGGCCCTGGAGGGCGCGGATCACCGCGATGTCGGTCTGGTCGTAAGGCTGGGCCTCCAGCTCGCGTGGCGGCGCTGCGTCGACGTCGGCCGCCAGCGCCTCGGTCCCCTGTTCCATCTCCAGGTTCATGTTGATCTTGAACAGCGTCAGCGTGGGGAGCTGGCGGATCGACTCGGCGCCGGTCGCGGCCTTCAGCACCTCCAGCGTGCCATCGAGGCCAAGCGCGGAATCGGGCGGCGTGGCGATCGTGAACCAGAGGTTGAACTCGTGGGTGCGGAGGTAATTGTGCGACACGCCGGGGTGGGAGTTGATGATCTGGGCGGCGCGGTGGGGGTTCTCGGAATCGACCTTGGCGGCGACCAGCATCGACGCGTAGCCGAGTGCCCGCGTGTCGAAGATCGGGGTGATCTCGCGGATGATGCGCTCGACGAGCAGGCGCTGGGTGCGGGCCTCGACCTCGTCCACCGGCAGTTCCGCCTCACGAGCGATGGCGGCGAACGGCTCGGGATCGAGCGGGAAGCTCGACTGCAAGAGATTCATCAGCCGCTTGTCGTCGGCGTCGAGCGGCACCGCCGCGCCGTCGCGGCGGGAGCGGACCTTGGGCCGGGGCGCCCGGAGTGGCGCGTTCGCGCCGCTCAGAGCCAAGCCGCGGCTTCCTTCGCGTAGTAGGTGAACACAAGGTCGGCACCCGCGCGGCGGATGGCGGTCAGCGTCTCGAGCACCGCAGAGCGCTCGTCGATCCAACCGTTCAGGGCCGCGGCCTTGAGCATCGAGTACTCCCCGGAGACGTGGTAGGCCGCGACCGGGGCGGCGGTCTCGGCCTTGACCCGGCGGATCACGTCGAGGTAGGGCGTCGCCGGCTTCACCATCACCACGTCCGCGCCTTCGGCGAGGTCGAGCTTTGCCTCGCGAACGCCCTCGAGCGCGTTCGCAGGATCCATCTGGTAGCCGCGGCGATCGCCGAACTCGGGAGTGGACTCGGCCGCCTCGCGGAACGGCCCGTAGAAGGCCGACGCGTACTTGGCGCTGTAGGCGATGATCGGGACATCCGGGTGGCCCTCGTCGTCGAGCTGGGAGCGGATCGCCCCCACGCGGCCGTCCATCATGTCGCTGGGCGCCACCACATCGGTGCCCGCGTCGGCGTGCGAGATCGCCGTCTTGGCGAGCAGCTCGACCGTGAGATCGTTGTCGACCTGGCCGTCGCGGACTACTCCGCAGTGGCCGTGCGAGGTGTACTCGCACAGGCAGACGTCGGTGATCACGACCAGCTCGGGGTGGGCCTCCTTCAACGCCCGGACCGCCATCTGCACGACCCCCTCCGGGTCGTAGGCGCCCGAGCCCGCCTCGTCCTTGGAGGCCGGGATCCCGAACAGGATCGTGGCCCCGATTCCGGCCGCCTGGAGCTCGGTCGCCTCCGCGACGAGCTCTGAGATCGAGAAGCGATCGATGCCCGGCATCGACGGCACCTCCTCGCGGACGCCCTCGCCCGCGATGACGAACATCGGCTGCACCAGATGCCGTGGCGAAAGGTCCGTCTCGCGAACTAGCTCGCGCAGGGCCTTTGTGCGCCGCAGCCGGCGCAT
>VAYK01000109.1:17418-29335 GCA_005884985.1 Actinomycetota bacterium
ACACACCCGAGTGATTTTAGGGCGGGGCGCGCCCGCCCCCTATGTCCCTGAGCGCTGGTCTACGTCGCCGGCCCCCCGAAGGGTGGCGCAGCCGGCGGCGTCACCGTCTCAGCAGCCTCAAGCGGAGCAGCACGCTCATCACACCAACCCCGGACGCGCGCCAGTGATTTTGCGTCCGTGCCCGCCGACATCACAGCGTTTACCGCTCAGGCCGCGAGCGACGCAAGGCCGACCGTGCCGAGAAGGACTAGCCGGCCCGGGCTCGGGCTGCGGCCAAGGCGTCGGCCCGCGCGGCCAGCCCGGTCGCGTCGAGCCAGTCGCACAACTCGGCGAATCCGGCGGCCGGCCCGGTCCACCGCAGATCCTCGACGGCCGCGGAGATTGGCGCGTCGGGCTGGAGCGTGGCGATCCGGCGGAACAGGAGCGCTTCGTCGAACTGGTTCCGGAGCGTGGCGGCCAGCTTGCCGGCGCCCCGGACGGCGACGTCCCACTCGTCGCCGGCGGCCGGGATGTCCTCCAGCCGCCCGTATCGGGCGAGCACGGCGGCGGTCGACTTGGCGCCCCAGCCGGGAAGGCCGGGGAAGCCGTCAGCGCTATCACCCACCAAGGCGAGGTAATCCGGGATGGACTCGGGCGGTACCCCGAACTTCTCGCTGACACCCGCTCGGTTGAACACGGTGCCCTGCCGCCGGTCGAGTTGGACGATGCGGCCATCCTCGGTCACGCATTGGCCGAGGTCCTTGTCGGGAGTGCAGATGATCACCTGATCCACGGCTGGATCGGCGGCCGCCATCGCCGCCGCCGCGCACAAGGCGTCGTCGGCCTCGAACTCCACCATCGGCCAGACCGTCACCCCAGCGGCGGCCAGCGCCTGCTCCACGATCGGGAACTGGCTCTTGAGGGCCGGGTCAACGCCCTCGCCGGTCTTGTAGGTCGGCCACATGTCGTTTCGGAATGACTCGATGACATGGTCGGTGGCGACACCGACGTGGGTGGCCCCTTCCTCGAGCAGCGTCAGCACCGAGCCCACCACGCCCCTCGTAGCGGCCACTTCGTGGTCCTCGCGGTTCACGTGCTGCGGCAGGGCGAAGAAGTACCGGAACAGCTCGTACGTGCCATCGATCAGGTGGACCTTCACGGACTCCCAAGTGTCACAGCTAAGCGCACCTAAGCGAAGGAGGTGAAGGATCGGCAGGCCGAGGGCGGGCCCCGCTGCATCGAGGCCACCGGACATCGCGTCGAGTGCCGCGTGGAACGGGAACAGCGCCCGGACCACCTTGATCACGTCGAACAGGGCGGGGCTGACGGTGCCGGACTCGACCAGGGACACGAAGGCGATCGGGAGCGAGATCATGAAGGCGAGCAGCGAGCTGGCGCGGACCTCGCGGGCGGCGCCGCCGATCGCCGCCCCAAAGGCGGCGAAGGCCGCCCCGCCCGCCACGATCGCCGCTCCGAACAACGGGAGGCGGCCCCAATCGATGTGGACGAACAGCGACAGGCCGCCCAGCATCAGCAGCGTGACGACGATCGACAGGGTCACACCCAACCCAACCTTCTCGAGCAGCAGCGCCGTACGCCCCACCAGCCCCCGAGTCAGTCGCGCGAACGCGTTCTCCTCGCGCTCCAGCGCCAACGAGCCGGCAACCAGCAGCACCGTGACGAACATCAGGGTCACCGTCGCCGCAACCGAGATCGCAAAGGCGTCGAGGCTTGGCGGCGAGCCCGAGACCACCTCCTTCTGGACATCGATCGGGTGGGCGATCGAGCCCAGCAGCGGGGTGGCGAGGTTGAGGTTCTGACGCGCCAGTTTCGAGAACTGGATCACCCTGTCGAGGGCGACGGCGAACGGGCTGTTGGCCGGCAGCTGCGGCCGCACGGCCTCGAGGATGCGCTGGGTGTTCTTCAGCCCGAGGACGTTGAAGGTCTGGCCGAGCAGGTTGAAGTTGCCGCCCCTGAGCAGCAGCGTCAGATAGTTGGTGGAGATCCGCGTGACCTGCTTCGAGATCTTCAGGTTCGCCTCGGTGACCAGCGAGCTGATCCGGTCGTCCACGAGGCGCGCCTTGACAGGGTCCTCCTCGTTGACCAGGACCCGCACGGTCGGCTGCGAGGGCGTCAGCGACCCGAGCGACTCGAGCTTCTGGATCAGGTCCGGCGGCAGGATCAGCGCCGCGAGCGCGTCGCCCGACGCGACCATGTCGCGCGCCTGCTGCTCGCTGGACACCGGGATGCAATCGATCCGCGAGCAGAGCGCGCTGCGAGCCCCCGCGATGTCGAACTTGGTGCCGGCGAGGACGAACGGCTGGCCCGCGGGGACCTCGTTGAGGAACGCGACCCGGGGCGTCTCGGGCCCGCGCGAGAGCGCGAAGCCGATCAGCACGGCGATCGCGACCGGGTAGACCACCAGCAGCGCCGTCACCAGCGGCGAGCGGCGCAGGATCTGAAGATCCTTGATGAACAGCCAGCGCATTAGCCGCCTGCCTCGGGCCCGATCCCCATCAATGCCCTCGATCGCGGAGGAAGGCGACAAATGCCTGCTCGAAGTCGCGGGCCCCCGATTCGCGAACCGCCGCGTGCAGCTCGGCCGAGGTGCCGTCGAACAGCGCCTCGCCGTCGGCGAGCACCAGCAGGCGCTGACCGTACCGCTCGGCCTCGGCGATGTTGTGGGTGGAGAAGATCACCGTGGTGCCGGCGACCGCGAGGCCGAGCACGAACTCCCACAGGCGCTCGCGCTGGCGCGGGTCGAGCCCGGCGCTGGGCTCGTCGAGCAGCAGGACCCGCGGGCGTGCGAGCAGCCCAATTGCGATGTTGATCCGCTGCTGGTTACCGCCCGACAGCGTCCCCACCTGGTCGTTGCGGCGGTCGGCGAGGCCGGTCTGATCGAGCATCTCCTCGACCGTGGCGTCGGTGTCGGGGACCTTCTCGAGGTGCGCGAAGAGGCGCAGGTTCTCGGTCACGGTGAGACGGCGGTAGAACGCTGCCTGCTGCGGGATCCATCCGATCTCGCCCGGTGGCCGGCTGACGGTGCCGGCGTCCGGAGGCCTGATCCCGGCGAGGATCGACAGCAGCGTCGTCTTGCCGGCGCCGTTCGGACCGATCACCGCGAGCAGTTCGCCCCGGTGGGCGGCGAAGCTGACGCCCCTCAGCGCCTCGCGCTCACCGAAGCGCTTCACGAGCGCACGCGTCTCGATCACGACCTCCCCGTCGATGGACCGGCCGTGGGTGGCGGATTCGGCGAACACGCCGAGGAAAACTAGAGGGTGCGGAACACCGGCCGGGTCCCCCGATCGGGATTTCCACCCGGCCGATCGCGGTCTTGATCGTCTACCCCGGCGCGATCCTCGTCGCCGGGCGCAACTTCCACTCGCGCCGTTTGTTACTGGGGCGAGACGGGAGCGCTGATGAGCACGACAACAACTCGACGGGTGGAGCAGCCGAGCGGAGCTCGGCGGCGGAACAGGGTCAAGCGGCCGCGATTGATCCGGCAGGCGAGCGCCTGGGTGCCGGGCCGGGCTCCCGAGCCGCTTCCTCTGCAAGACCTGGAAGAGTCAGCCGCGGTCCGGTGGGTCGACATCTACGGTGGCGAGCTGAGCGGCGGAGAGGTGCTGGCGCTGCTCGGCCCGATCTGCCGCGGCCAGCTCAAGGACAAGATGGTCCGCGATCTGATCACCCCCAAGCGGTTCGCATGCGCGTCCGGGGCTCGCTACGGCGACAGCCCGGTTGTGATCAGCTCCGCCTTCCGGATTCGCCACCTCCAGCCCGGCACCAACGGGAGCATGCCCGCGAGCGCCGACGGGGTCACCTCGGTGTTCGAGCCGGTCCAGCTCCTGGTGGGCAACAACTGGCTGCTCAGCTGCTGGCTTCCGCCACGGGTGTTTCGTGGCCTCGGCGATCCGCTGGACGCCGTCGACGATTCGTCGAGCGGTGTCTACCTGGCTATGGCCGAACGTTGGCCGACCAGCAATGCGGACAGCGCCGAGGACCTCGCCAGCCTGGTTCGCCGGCAGCTCGCCGTCGCCGCTGGCTACCGGCCGACGATCAACTGACGCCGAGTCGCGCCCACCCGTGCGGTACGCAGGGACCGCACGGGTGGGCGCGCCCGGGACCACTAGGCTCTCTCGCCCGTGCGCATCCTGTTTATCGGCGACATCGTTGGCCGTCCCGGCCGGGCCGGGCTCGCCGCGATGATGCCCGAGCTTCGTCAGCATCACTCACCCGACCTCGTGATCGCCAACGGCGAGAACTCGGCCGGGGGCCTCGGGATCACCGAGAAGACCGCGAACGAGATGTTCGACATCGGCATCGACGTGATTACGACCGGCAACCACGTGTACCGACATCGCGAGGCCTACGAGTTCCTCGACCGCAGCGACCGCGTCGTGCGCCCCGCCAACTACCCGGCCGGAAACCCGGGCCGCGGCGCTACAACGGTGGAGGCCGGCGGGATGCGGGTCGCCGTCCTCAACCTGAGCGGCGCCGTGCAACTCCGCGTAGCCCGCTCGCCGTTCGCCGAGGCCGACGCCCAGCTCGCCAAGCTTGAGGGCGAGGCTGACGCCGCGATCGTCGACTTCCACGCCGAGGTCACGAGCGAGAAGGTGGCGATGGGCTGGCACCTCGACGGGCGTGTCGCCGCCTGCCTCGGCACCCACACCCACGTGCCGACCGCCGACGCCCGCATCCTGCCGGGCGGCACGGCGTTCATCACCGACGTAGGCATGACCGGCTCGCGCGCCGGCGTAATCGGAGTGCGGCGCGAGCAGGCGCTCGAGGCCTTCCGCACCCAGATGCCGGTCAACTTCGATACCGCCGACGAGGATGTGTGGATCAACGCCGTAGTCGTCGCAGTCCGCGACGACGGCCTGGCGGAGTCGATCGAGCAGGTGCTGGCCCCGGCGCCGGTCTAGCCGGATCCTTCCGGGATCGGGAGCGGATCGGGTTGGTCGCTCAGCCCGGGTCAGCGGACATCGACGTGACTTGTGTGGTTATCGCCGGGACCAGTGGGTACTTGCCTGGCACAGATCACCCATCGACGAGGAGCATCGCCACTCGCCAGCGTACCGGTCGCATCGACACGGTCGCAAGCGACCGCCAAACCGTGACTTGTCCTGGGAAGCCCGAGCAGCGCGACGGCCGCCTGGAAAGGCGGCCGTCGCTTCTCGGCAGGGTGGATCGGGCCCGGTCGCGAGGAGCTTGTAATGCCTGTGCGGCCCGTCCGACTACGGGAGCAATGGACGAACGAACCAACAAGATCAGCGACCTGCTCCACGAGGCCGGCGAGACCCACCACATCGTGTTCCGGATCACGGACGGCGCCGACGACGACTGGGCATCTTGGTACTCAGACTGGCTCACCAGTCACTCCGAGCTTCCCGACCTCCTCGGCTCAGCCCCCATCCGCAGCGAGCTCACATACGTGCTTGTGAAGCTCGACAAGGACCACACGGCGGAGCGCCCCGAGGAGCGCTGGGAGGACTACTACGCCGAGCGGCTCGTAGAGCACTTCGCCGGCAAGACACGCGGCTGATGACCCACGAGGCCCGTGATTGCCAAGCCGAAGAACCACGGGATATAGAGGTAGAACCAGTGCTCAGCGGTCAGTTGGACGGCGATCAGGACGGCGGCCGAAAGGGCCGCGATCTGCGGCACGGAGCGGCGGCGAGGGACGAAGGCGACTAGCACGGCGAGGCCGAGGGCGAAGGCCTTGACAAGGGTCTGGAGCCACTCGAGGGAATGGTCCTGGCCCCAGATGCTGAACGGCGAATCCCGGTTGATCTGGCTCTTGACCGTGCGGTCGTAGAAGGTGGCGAGGCCCGGATCAATGGCGGGGAGGGCGAGCATCAGGGCGACGCCGCCGATCAAGGCGACCGAGAAGTAGGTCAAGGCGCGGAGCCGGGGTAGCGGGAACGCGGCGGGCTCCGCGCGGTCGAGGAGGCCGCGCTGCCCAGTACCGAACAGCGGGGCCAACGCCAGTGGGGCGAACTTGGTGAGGGTCGCCAGGGCGAGGAGGACGCCCCGTTTGATCGGGGAGCTGAAGACCACGAGCGCCCAGACGAGCAGCGCCGCGATCAGGGTGTCGTTCGAGTTCGACTGGAGGGCGTAGTCGGTGAACGGGTAGGCGGCCCAGGCGAAACCGAGGATGACGCCGAGGCGGTTCCCGGCCAGTTGCCGACCAAGCATGAAGAGTCCCGCAACCGTGGCCAGGTCGAAGAAGATCGCGGCGGCGTGGGCGGCGGGGAGGTTGTCCCAGGTGCCGTGCCAAGGCAGTACGAGCTCGAACGGGATGTAGGCGTAGTAGTTGAACGGACCGTAGGTATCTCCGAAGGGATTGTCGGAGGGGAACGCGTGCAGGCCCCATACCGTGTGGCCGTGGGTGATGTGGTCAGCGCCGATCACCCCCGCGTAGCCGACATCGATGACACCGGAGTCCACGATGTTGAGTGCGATGCGAAAGCCGAGCAGGAAGGCACCGCCGATCGCCAGCCAGGCCGTCGGCGCCGACGGGCGAAGTCCCTCCCCGGCGCCGCGGAACCCGACCCAGATCATCCGCGCGAGCAGATACAAGAGGGGCGGGTAGGCGAGCGGCACACTGACGCCGATGTTGGCGGCGTTGAGAGGATCTCCGAAATCCCGAAGCTCAGCAGGACGAGCAGGTCGAGGTGGACGACCCGGCGCCAGCGGCCGAAGTCGAAGAGCCCGAGCAGGAAGATCGCCGCCAACGGCAGCCAGACGTATGGGGCGTTCAGCTTGTGGCCGAACTGGTTTGGGTAGCCGCGCGCCATCCTTGCATCGTCGACGATCACCTGTACGCGATCCGCTCCATTGGCATAGAAGTCCACCTGCCAGGTACCTGGCTTGGGCTGAGCGGACGGGCTGAGCAGGCCGTAGCGGCGACGCTCTTCGGCGACCTTGGGGTCGGTCCGGGCGATGCGGATCGCCCGGGCGCTGGTCAGGTTGGTGACCGGCCGGCCCGCAGGCGGCGGCGCGGCTGTCGTGGACGATCCCGACTTCGCCGGAGTCGAGCCAGGGGCGGGCGTTCCCTGCGCGAGCGCCGAGGCGGGCAGCGCGACGGCGAGCAGCCAAAACGCGAGGAGGGCGGCGCGGCTCAGAGGAACTCTACGCGTGAAGAGGCGATGGAGGGCGCGCCTCAGCGCCCTTCTGCGCCGAAGGTCCACAGCTTGTTGCCGACGAAGTTGAACGGCATCGCGGCGGCCACCGAGAGGGCCTGCGAGGGAAGCTCGGGGGCACCGGCGACATCCACGAGGAGGTACAGCAGGATCAGGTTGACGGCCAGCGCCAGGGCGCTGACGGTGAAGAATCGCGCCGCCTGGAAGCCGGCGTGGCCGTCCGTGGCGCCAAAGGTCCAATGGCGATTCCAGAGGAAGTTGTTGGTCACAGCGACGCAGAAGGCACCGACCGCGGAGAGGATGTGGTGGACTCCGAGAGCCTGGGTCAGAAGAGCGAAGACGGCGAGGTTGATCACGTAGCCGATGCCGCCGACGACGCCGAACTTGAACAGCTGGACCCAGTTCTGGGGCTTTCGCGTGCCGAGATGGATCCGAAGGGCGAGCTGCCAGCTCCAGTCGGCGGCGCGGGAGGTGGCGTCGAGGGCGCGATCGGTCCGGCGAAGGGCGGCGGGCGGCTGGGTCTCCTCGACCCGGCTCACGGGGCCACCTGCGCCCGGGCCTCCATCGCGCCCTGGACCTCGGCCCCGCGCGCGTCCCGGGCGCCGTCGACCCCGAAGTGGTCCAGCACCAGCGCGGACACGTCGCGGAGCGCCCACTGCTCGCGCGCTTCCGGCACTCCCGACTCGAGACCACAAAGAAGGAGCGGACCCAGCGAGTCGCCCGCGAGCAGCGCTCCATGGCTGGCGCCGCCGATGTGCGTGGCGCCGCCCCAGTCCACGCATTCGTAGCCCTCCTCCAGGGAGACCAGCAGATCGCCGGCGTTCGGCGACATGAGTGCCGACCACAGCCGCGCCAGGCCATCCGGATAGATCGCGTCGTCCAGCCAGCCATCGCCCCGCTTGATTGCGAGCGTGCCGAGGTCACCCTCGAGGTCCCAGCTGCGGAGCCGTTGTCACCGGACAGCCACGCCACCAGGTCGACGCCGTCGAGGCTCCGGAGCCGACCGCGCACGCCGGAGTGCATGGTCCCCCGCCTCCCGTCCTCGGCCAGCAGATAGATCCCCGCCGCCCGCGCCGTCGGACTCACCGCCAGCTCCGCCGACTCCCGCCGCTCGGCGTTCGCCGCCAGCACTCGCCACTCCTCGCCCAGCGCCTCCACCAGCGGCAGCGCCGTCTCGACGTCGGTCTGGGCGTGGTCGGCCATCAGGATCACCGCGTGGCCGTCGAGGAAGGCATCGATCCCGCCCGCCTCGTCGACGATCTCACCGAAGCTGCGGTCGGCGTGGGAGATCGAGTCCAGCATCGCCTCGACCCCGTGGGCGTGGGTGTGGTGGTCGTTGTCGGGGAGCGAGAAGAGCAGGAAGTCGTAGAGGTCGTCGCGCACCAGCTGGCGGCCGACACAGGCCGAGTAGGTGTCGCGTGTTCCGGGGCGCGCCAGAGTGGGCTTGCAGGGCACCCTCCGGCTCGCGTACAGCTCGCCGTAGAAGAGCTCATCCGGCCCCCAGACAGCGTGGCGGAACTTGGCCGCCACCGCGACCCGGCGCATCAGCCCCTCGAGGCTGAGCTCGTGGCGCCGGCGCCCGCGGTAGATCAGAAACGGCGTCACAGCTGTCCGCACCCCGGCGTCGCCGAGGTGCTCGAACACCGTCTCCACCTCGTGCGAGAGATGGGCCATGTTCAAGTTGTAGACGGTGTCATAAAGGGTTCTGAAAAGACCGAAGGCGCGCGTTGCCTCCAAGGACGAGCCGTACTCGACGTAGCGCTGCTCGGCGCGGTGGTACCAGTTCATGCCGCTGATGCAATGGAGGTCCGGGCCGACGCCCGTCGCGATGTCCGAGCAGGCGACAGGCGTGACCGACGGAAAGGCCGAGACGCAGTCCCCGATCAGCATGCCGCGCTCGAGCAGCGTCGCGAAGTTGGGCGCCAAGTCGTCGGCGATCGCGCGCAGCAGCATGTCCGTGCGGAGGGAGTCGACAACGATCAGGCAGAGCTTGCGCGGGGCGGGCATTGGATCTGAGTCTGACGACGGGGGGGGCGGGGGCTCACCGGAGTACCCGCAGGCCCTCGTACTTGCGCTGGGCGCGGCGGCGGCGGGCGGAGCCTAGCCAAACGATGGCCAGCAGCGCTATCAGGGCGACCGGCTCCACGAACAGCGACAGGGCGGCGAGGACCAGCGCTCCCAGCGCGACGATGATCCCGATCGACGAGGCGCCATCGTGCCGGGCGTGGGCGCCGGCGACGACGCCGTTGACGATCCCGAATGTGAACACGGCGATCACCGCGCCCACGGGCCAGCCGGGCCAGGCGGGATGGCCGGCGGTGGCCAGGGACGCCCCGAACAGGACCGCGCCGCCGATCGCCGCGGCGGCGGCGAGCAGGAAGCCGATCGGCCCGCGCCGCCCGGAGGCGCCGCCGAAGGTGCCGGCGGCGAGCGCCAGTCCGATCCCCTGGCAGGTGGCTAGGAAGAGGTCCATGGGCGAGTGGTAAGGCTAGCGACGGAGCTGGCCGAGCCCCGATCACGGCCAGCCAGGGACTTGCTACGTACCGCCGAAGCTGAGCGTACGACCGCAGCCGGCCAGCTTGACGGCCAGCGGGCCATCCGTAGTGACGTCGAGCCCCGGGTGGCAGCTGAGGCCGGCCCGCGCGACGTGGACGATGACCTGAGCGAGGTTGTGGGCATCGAGATGGAGGACGTCCTGCGCGCTCGTCTGCGGCGCGGTGCCCCAACTTTTCGATCGTTCCACGTACGGCATGGCGATGAGGTTGCCGCCCTGCAGCGCCCCGGCGCCTGTCTGGGTCGGGTTCTCCGCTGGGTCGCCGTGTCCGAAGGCGTCAGAGTGGGCGTCGACCTCGCCCAGAGGAGCATCGCCGCTCGGGTCGCGGAGCTCCAGTCCCGACAGCCAGTAGGCATGGTCGGCCACCGTGCCGGCTCCGGCGAAGTCCATCGTGGGGTTGACGACGTAGGTGACGTGCGCCGGGTTCCGATCGACGCGGTGAGTGCCGAGGAAGCTCGCCGCCGGCGCGTACTGGTCGTTGACGGCGAGGGCGAAGTGGTCGGCGGTCGTGAACAGGTCGTACACGTAGCGGTAGCCGAGCCCGTCGAAGGTCTGCGCCTGGGTCGTGGCGCCTAGCACCGGCACCAGCTCGTCCTCGGTCCCGTCCCAGATCAGGAATGGAATGTTGCGAACCGAGGCGAGCATGCGGTTGGTGTTGCTGGCGTCGCCACCCGGCTCCGGCGGGGCGGGCGGAAGCCAGACGCCGAGCCCTGGCGGGCCGACGACCGGGTTCGCCCTGGCGAACAGGTCCGGGAACTGGGTCGCGAACTTGTAGGTGCCGTAGCCGCCCATCGAGTATCCCGAGATCGCCGTCCAGCCGGGATCGAGCTTGTAGTGCCGGGCGACGTCCGCCCAGACCTCGTAGGTGTCGGCGCCAGCGTGTCCGTAGTACCAGCCGTCCGGGCCGCGGCCCTCGGGGGTGATCACGATCGACCCCGAGCCACGCTCGCCCAGCTGGGATTGGTTCCGATTGTCGGCGAACTGGTTGTAGCCGGCGCCCAGCGAATGCAGGAGCAGGGTCAGTCCGTAGCCGCGCGGTGGCACGGGCTTGTTGGGAACGTAGATGGCGTACGGCTGGAGGCGGCCACGCAGCTCGCCCTGGCAGTCGTCGGGGTTGCCGCAGGTGGTCGAGTAGTCGGCGCCCTGCTCAGTCTCGAAGTGGCTGGCGAGGATGCGGTCCATCGGGCCGCTGGTCGGCACGCCCTGGGGCTCGCCGTGCATGTCGTCCGTGACCCCGGCCTCGAGCTTGGCGAAGTCGACGTCCGCGTGAAACGGGCTGAGGTCACCCTTGGCGAGGGCGGTGCCCTGCTGGCGGTCGCGCCACCAGGCGGGGTCGTTGAACACGGTGTCGAACGGGAAGACGTGCTGCCAGGGCTCGTCGAAGCGAAAGGCGACGTTGAAGAAGGCGGTGGGGTTGGAGAGGCCGGCGGCGCCGCCCGGGTGAGTCGCATCGGCGGCAACGCCCGGCACCAGATACCGGTTGGCCGACTTGTCCCAGAGCCCCACCCCCGCGGCGAGGCGAACCGTGCGGTCGCGGGGGTTCCACGCTTGGTGGGAGACCAGGACCTGGATCTGACGGCGGGACTCGCTGATCGAGACGCGCGGGGCCGGCGTCACCACGTCGCCGCTCCCCGCTCGCACGAGGTCCGCGTGGTTGCCGTGGACGGTAAGGAAGAGGCTTGCCGGCGCGGTTGCGTTCGCCCCGTGCGGGAAGTCGCGAGGCTGGGGGGAATCGCCGATCGCGATCGTGGTCGCGACCAGGGAGGGGTCCTTGAGCGAGTTGAGCGTAATTCGGAAGGCGGTGTCGGTCCCGAGCGGCTTGACCCGGAGCTCGACCAGGTCGGCGGCGTTGTTGGCGTACGCCCGGTCAGTGGGATACGTGTAGGTGCCGTTCGGAGACGAAAAGCTGTCGCCCGCGGTGCGAGGGTCGCCCGGGTCGCGAGTCAGGCCCCGGGCGCCGTGGTCGTCGTAGAGGAAGTCCTGGTAGAGAAACTCACCGTCGCGGTAAGCGCTCGAGCCCGAGACCAGGATCGGCTTCGCGCTCCAGATGCCGCTGTTGGAAAGTTGCGGCGCCTGGGCTGGGGCGCGGTACAGGATGTCGGGGCCGGGGCGCGGACCCAGACCGCTGTAGAGGGAGCCGCTGGCGGCGCTCGCCCCGCCCGGGAGCACGATCGCCGCCAAGCAAGCGAGCACCATGCCCGTACCGACCCGCACCCGAAGCACGCATGCACTGTAGTCGGAG
>VAYK01000108.1 GCA_005884985.1 Actinomycetota bacterium
AACCGTCGCCGCACGCGCGATCACGAGGCGATCGATCTGGTCGCTGATCGCGCTCAGCAGCACCCTGACCCGGTGCGATTCCTCGCTCCGCAGAAGGCAGGCTCTGGCCATACGCATGTGTTGCACGCGATGCTTGAATCGCTTGCGTATCAACCGATTTGCAGCGTCGCCGAGCTGTCCTCTACGGGCGTACATCATCGCCACGGCTTGATCCGAGTCCACCGTCTCGCGGCCCTTCAGGAGGCGCTCATACCTAGCCAGATGATGTATCGCATGCTGCGTTCCGGCGCGGCGCAGATGAGGGATCGGTGCTGCGACGAGTGGCACTCCAGGGCCTTTGAAATCGAACCAAGTCTCGAACCCAGCGTGGACGTCATAGCCATAACCGCCGTTGCCTAGGTCGTTGCCCGGTCCTCCGTAGATGTGGTCGTTTCCGTTGAAGCCACCCACCTGATCGTCGCCGACCCCTCCATATCCTCGATCAGCCCCTTCCATGAGATTCAGGAGGTCGTTTCCGGAGCCGCCGTAGACGACATCCGCCCCAGGCCCGGTACTGATCGTGTCGTCGCCGGTCCCACCCCACACCGCGTCCCGGCCCGAAGACGCCTCGACCAGATCGTCGCCGGGGCCACCGCGAATGCGGTCGTTGCCGATCGAGGAGCGAATCGCGTCGCGTCCCGGCCCGCCGTCGATAAGATCATCGCCCGCCTCGCCGTTTAGCTGGTCGTTGCCCCGTCCGCCTGAGATTCGGTCACGCGCTGTGGTGCCGTCCACGTAGTCGTTGCCTCGACCGCCGTCGATCCGTGTGCCCTGGTCGTGGCGACCAAGGCCGGCCAGGATCACGTCCCGACCCCCTCCGCCGCAGATCACGTCGCGTCCTCCGTTGCCGATGATCCACTCGCCGCCCCTGCCGCCCGCGATCACATCTCGCCCCTGGGTTCCGCTGATCACATGCCGCCCGTGGGACTTCAGCCCAGTGTTCGAGCCGACGATCGTCGCCCGGTGGCCGAGACAGCTGTGGTGCGCGACCGCCGTGCCAACGTGTAGGGCCAGCGCGGACGCGAACGTAACGATGATTATGTGACGCCGCAACCCGGGAGCGCGGCAGTAGTTATCCAGGGTGATGTTTCACCATCAAGGGTGGGCGCTTGTCAGGCGCGGGGTGAATCCCGCATCGGTGCAGCGGATTCGGAACATGGTACGCCAGCGGTCGGCGTGGTCGGATCTTGACCGGGCTGCGCTCGCCCTGGTGGCAGCCTCGGTGGCTGGCTGGGCCGTGCTGACAGCGACCGGTTAGCGCCCGTCAACGCGCCGGGCGTCCCGCAGCTACCGCCGACCGCCGACGGGCTGCCGTAGTGAAGTGGGGTACGGCGGTCTATACACCACAACCCGATTCGCACAGGTATAACTCCGGTGTGTCTCCGATGCCACCGATGCTGCGGCCGTTGCTTCTCGCCCTTTGCACCCTGCTCGCCCTTGCTGCGCCGGGTGGAACCGGCGCGAGCCTCGCGAGTACCCCACCGGTTCGCCACGTCTTCATCGTCATGCTCGAGAACGAGAACGCGGCGACCACCTTCGCCCCGGACTCACCCGCGCCCTACCTCTCAAAGACGTTGCGGAGCAAGGGCGCCTTCCTGCCCAACTACTACGGCGTCACGCACCTGAGCCTCGGCAACTACATCGCGCTCGTCAGCGGTCAGGGCTCGAATCCGCAGACGCAGGCCGACTGTCAGGTGTTCAACGAGTTCGTTCCCGTGGGCACGGGTTCCCATGGCCAGGCGCTCGGCCAGGGTTGCGTCTATCCCCGGTCGGTGCCGACGGTCGCGAACCAGCTTACAGCGAACCGCCTCACCTGGAAGGGCTACATGGAGGACATGGGCAACGATCCGGCGCGCGAGAGCGCGACCTGCGGACACCCGCCACTCGCGACCAATACGCCGCGCGCCACAACCCGTTCGTCTACTTCCACTCGATCATCGACACCCCCGCCTGTGCACAGAGGGACGTCCCGCTGAGTCGGCTGCCGGACGACCTCGCGAACTCGCGCATAGCCAACCTCAGCTTCATCACCCCCAACCTGTGCCACGACGGCCACGACGAGCCGTGCGTGAACGGCAAGCCGGGCGGCCTGGTCAGCGCCGACGCCTGGCTGCGCAACTGGGTCCCGCGGATCATCGGGTCCTCGGTGTTCAAGCGCAACGGCCTCTTGCTAGTGACCTTCGACGAGGCGGAGGCCCAGGGCGGCGGAGCCGACGCGAGTGCCTGCTGCAGCGAGGCGCAATTCCCGAATACGCCGAACAACGGCGGTCCCGTTCAGGGGAGCGGCGGCGGTCGCGTGGGGGCCGTCGCCCTCTCGCCGTTCATCCGCCCCGGAACGGTGACAACTCATCCCTACAACCACTTCTCCACGCTGCGGACGATCGAGCAACTCTTCGGCCTTCCCTTGCTCGGATACGCGGGCTCGCCCAACCCCGGAAGCTTCTGGGCGAACGTGTTCACCGGGTCCTTCTAGGCCGTCACCCAACCAGCTGACGTGGCGCGGCGGCCGGCAGTCCCCGCCGCTCGGGTTCCAGCGCCCCGATCAACCGCCGCCGAGCGCGTGCGAGAGGTTGTAGATCGCCGGGTACAGGAGGACGATGAACACGGCCGGAAAGATCAGGAACACGAGCGGGAAGAGGATCTTGACCGGCGCCTTTTGAGCCCGCGCCTCGGCCGCGGCTCGGCGCCTGGACCGCATCTCGATCGCCAGTGATCGCATGATCTCGCCGATCGAGACACCGAGGGTCTCGCCCTGCAGCACCGACCGCACGAAGGATCGCATCGCCGGCGTGTCGGCACGGCTCAGCATGTTCTCGAGCGCGGCCTCGGTCGAGAGACCCATGTTCTGCTCGCGCAGTGCGAGATTGAGCTCGTCGCCAAGCGGCCCCCCGATCTCGCGCGCCGCCAGGCGAAGGGCGCCAGCGAAGCCGGTGCCGGCCTCGACCGTGACGACCAGCGAGTCGATGAGCTCCGGCAGCTCGTAGTCGATCCGGGCCAGCCGCCGCTTGGCCCGGTCGCGGACCAGCGCCAGGGGGAAGATCCAGCCGGCGAGCGCCGCCAGCGTTATGCCGGCCAACAGGATGGTCGCGGAGACGTTCAAGAGCGGCGCAAGCCAGAGCCACATCACGGCCAGTCCCAGCGTGCTCAGCACCCTGTAGCCGAGGAAAAGCCCGGGCCCCGTCCCGTACATCCCGGCAGACATGAGCAGCGCGCGCATCTCCTGCTCCTCGCCGCCGCTGAGGGTCGGGCTGACCTTGGCCCCCACGTTCGCCGCCAGCCGGTCGAGGAAGGCCGACAGGCTGCCCCGGGCGTCGCCGACCGGGAGCGGAGCGCCGTAGGCGCCGATCTGCTCGAGCCGCTCGGCGGTGCGAATCCGGGGCAGCGCGACCGCCCGGGCGATGAGGGCCACGGCACCGCCCGTGAGGGTCAGCCCGATGATTAGAAGCAGGAACATCTCTCTCCTTATCCCTAGACCGTGATGTTGACGATGCGTTTGATCACCAGCGAACCGAGGATTACCAGCCCGGCCGCGATCCCGAGCAGAAGGTTCCCCGTCCCGGTGTGGAACAGCGGGCGAAGGTACTCGGGGTTGATCAGCGAGATCGCCCCCACGAGCACCGGGGGGATGGCGGTGACGACGACTCGTGAGAGGCGCCCCTGCGCGGTCATCGTCTCCATCAGCCTACGAAGCTCACCGCGCTGGCGGATCGTCTGGACCACGCGGTCGAGAACCTCGGCGGTGTTGCCGCCCGTCTCCCGCTGGATCGTCGCGACGAGTGCCACCTGGTCGAGATCGCGATTGTCCATGCGCCGCGCCACCCGCCGGATCGCTTCCTCGAGCGGCACGCCGAGCCGCTCGTCGTTGACGATCCGCCGGAACTCGCTCCGCGAGGGCTCGGACGCCTCTTCCACCATGACCGAGAACGCGCCCACCATGCTGTGCCCGGCGCGGATCGCCGACGCTACGACCTGGAGATTGTCGGAGAGTTGATCCGCGAGCTCCGTGCGCCGGTGCTTGACGCGGCGGCTGATCTCGCCGCGCACAACCAGGGCTACCAACAGGCCGAGGGGAGCGAGGATCGCCACGCCCGTGGTCGCGCCGACCACGAGCATGGCGAGCAGGGTGGCGATCGCCGTCCCGACCGCGATCTGGATCGCGGGGGTGTCGATCTGCGCTACGTCGAGCTCCTGGGCGAACCGCCTCCAGCGCGGCTGGTCCTCGACCGCTTCCTCGAGCTTCCCCAGCAGCCCGCCTCGCTCCCGGGGCTCCTCCTCCTCGACAGCCGGACCGACGGAGACGAACCGGGCCAGCCGCTGCGGCAGCGATTTCGGCCGCGGTCGAGCGAGGACGATGATCGCGAGCATGAGCAGGAGCGTGGTCGACGCTACCGCTGCGACCATCGCCGCCGTCGACCGCCAGAACCCGCTGCCGTGTTCCGGGACAGGCGGGACGGCTGCGGCCGGAGGCCGAGCCGTATACGAGTCGCGTCCGGTGCCAGGGACTCCGTTGACGTCCATCTCGACCGTGACGCGTTCGCCGGGCGTGGCCTGTGAGCGGTAGGTGACCAGGTACTCCCTCGCCAGCTTGGAGCCGAGCGCGTCGAAGATCCCCGAGAGCTGCTGGGGGCGTCGGGCATCGGCGTAGGTGCCACTCCCGGCGAGCCTTCGCAGGGCGGCGGGGTCGAACCTGCTCGATTGGAGCCCGACACCGAACACCCTGACGCCCGCGGCGCGCGCCAAGCGCACCACCTGGTCGAGGGTTGCGCTGCTGCCGATGTCCCGCCCATCTGAGAGGACGACGACGGAGCCGTTGCTGATCCCCTGCCCCTCGAGTTCGCGGACGGCCTCGGCCACGGCGTCGTAGAGGTGCGTCGAGACGGCGAGTCGCGGCTGTTGCGAGAGAACCTGGCTGATCGCCGTGTCGTCCGTTGTCAGTGGCAGGGCCACGCTGACGTCACGGCTGAAGGTGACGACCCCGAGCTCCTGCTCCGCGGCCCGCCGATCGGCGAAGGCCTGTGCCGCTTTCATCGCCCCGCGGATCGCCGCTCCCCGCATGCTCTCGCTGGCGTCGATCACCAGCACCGTCCCGAACGCTCCCTTGCTCGCGTGGCTCGCCGACGCAACATTCACTTCGCTCATCTGCTGGCCGTTCTCGCGAACCTGGACGTTGCTCGCCGAGAGGGCCAGCCCGGAGGGAATCCGGAGCGAGTAGGCGCGCTCGGGGAAGGCGGCGCTGCCCGCGGGAGAGATCTGCGGGCCGTCGGCCGCCGCGGCCGGCGCCGCGGCCGCCGCCGCGCACAGGGCTGCTGCCAGCGTCGCTGTGAGCCTTCGCGACACGGTCAGACTCCCCGTTGACCAACCCCGCGCATCTGTGCGTCGAGGGACGATTGCGGCGGCGGCTTCCCGAACAGCCCTTGGGGAAGCTCGACCCCGCGCTTCCTGAATTTCTCGGAGAAGATCGGATGGATGCCGGTGGGTTGGAGCGCTCCGACGATCGTGCGGTCGGCGCGCACCCGCCGGACGTCGAACTTGAATATGTCCTGCAGGGTGATCACGTCCGACTCCATCCGCTGAACCTCCGCGATCGAGGTGACTCGGCGCACGCCGTCCTCGAGCCGCTCGAGGTGAACGATCAGCTCGAGCGCCGAGGAGAGCTGCTGGCGGATCGCCCGCACAGGGAGGTCGAATCCCGACATCAACACCATCGTCTCCACCCGCGCGAGGGCGTCGCGGGGCGAGTTGGCGTGGACGGTGCAGAGCGAGCCGTCGTGCCCCGTGTTCATCGCCTGAAGCATGTCCAGGGCTTCGGGGCCGCGCACCTCGCCGACGATGATCCGGTCGGGTCGCATGCGAAGCGCGTTGCGAACCAGGTCGCGGATCGAAACCTCGCCCTGACCCTCGATGTTGCTGGGCCGGTGCTCGAGGCGGAGGACGTGTCGCTGGTGGAGCCGAAGCTCCGCGGCGTCTTCGATCGTGACGATCCGGTCGGCAACGGGAATCGCCGAGGAGACCGCGTTCAGGAGCGTCGTCTTTCCCGTCCCGGTGCCGCCGGAGATCAGCACGTTCAGCTCCGCGCCCACGCAGCGCTCTAGGAAGTCGACCGTCGGTCCGGTGAGCGTGCCCAGGCGCACCATGTCCTCCAGCGTGAGGCGCTGCTGCGAGAACTTGCGGATCGTGACCAGCGGACCCGATAGCGAGAGCGGCGGGATCACCGCATTGACGCGGCTTCCGTCGGGAAGCCGGGCGTCGACCATCGGCGAGGACTCATCGATCCGGCGGCCCACCTGGGCCACGATCTTGTTGATGAGCCTACGGACGTGAGAGTCGTCGATGAAGCGGACTGGGGTCTCGAACAGGCGACCGTTCCGCTCTACCCAGACGTCATGGGCGCCGTTGACCATGATCTCCGTGATCGTGTCGTCGGCGAGCAGCCGCTCGAGCGGGCCGTGGCCGACGGTGTCGTTGGTGATCTCTTCGACGAGTCGCTCACGGTCGGATCGAGCGATTCCCTGCTCGCTCTCGAGCAGGCGGCCCACCTCGACCTCCACCTGACCGCGCATCTCGCTCTGTTCGACGCCGTCCGCGAACAGCTGCGGCCCGAGCTCGGCGATCAGCTCCTGGTGGATGCGGTTCTTGAGCTCGCCGAACGGATCGACCCGGCCCACAGGGCGCGGCCGAAGCGACGACTTCTCAGCGAGACGCTCGTGGAGCTGCATCAGGTCAGCCTGCCCCGCCGCGACCGCAGCAGGCGAAAGCCCCTGCGCCGATGGCCATTCGAACTCGCCGTGTGGGGCAGGTACACGGCCGCCAGCTGCCGGAGCGCCCCCGCAACGGGCGAGCGGGCGTCGCTGAGCAGGATCGGGGCCCCCTCGTTGAGGGAGCGCGGTACCGCGCGATTGCTCGGGACGAGCACATCCGGCTTGCGGCCGATGATCTGCTCGACGTCAGCGTGCGCGATCCCCACCTGGCTGTCCGCGCGATTCAGCACCACGGCGATCGCCGTCGGGTCGTAGCCCATCAGCTCGAGCGTCTCGAGCCCGAGCTTGGTGTTCTTGAGCGACAGCGAGTCCATCGCCGTCACCATGCAGACGTGCGACGAGGCGTCGATCGCGGCGATCACCGCCGGCGTGAAGTCCGGCGGCGTGTCCACGATCACGTGGTCGTAGCTCGCCCGCAGGAGGTCGTACACCTCACGCAGGAGCTCCGTCGACACCTCGCTCGCCTGGTCGGGCCGGGTCGGGGCGAGCAGGGCGCGGGCCTGCGACGAGTGCGTCGCCAGGTACGCGTCGAGCTTCTCCCCGTCGAGCGCACCCCCCGAGCTGGCGAGGTCGTAGACGGTCCGCTCCGGACTCAACCCCAGCGCGAGGCCGATGTCCCCGAACTGGAGGTCGAGATCGACGACCACCGAGCGCTTCCCAGCCGCGGCCAGGCCCACGGCGAGATTCGAGGACGCGACCGTCTTGCCGGTGCCACCCTTGGGCCCGAGGACGCAGATCATCGGTGCGTTGGCCGTCGGTCGCGCGGCGTCACGGCCGCGATTGCGGGCGATGGCCTTCTGGAACGCGAACAGCACCCGCTCCGGCGTCTCCGGGAGCTTGACGACGTCGTCCGCCCCGGCATCGAACAGGGCATGGACGAAGTAGTCCGGCGGCGTCTCGCAGAAGGCGATCACGGGCCGGTCCCGGCGCTTCGAGCTGACCTCGCGGACCAGATCGACGGCCGCCGTGGAGGCGCGGCCACAGGCAACCACCAGGACGTCGGCGGCCTGGTCATCGAGAGCCCCGTCAACGTTGCCGAGGCCCTCGATCAGGCCCGCGAGGACGACCTTGCCCCCTGGCGGGAGGGCGGCCTCGACGACCGGTCCATCGACGTCCTCGTCCAGCGCGATCAGGGCATTGATGGTGTCGTTCATCGCTCAGCCTCCCGAGCTCGAGCCGAGGCCGATGAGGCTTCCGAGCTCCACCGGCTTGGTCGGCGTGTTCTTTGCAATGGTCGGCGGGCGGACCGTGAGCCAGACCTTGCCTTGGTCCGAGGCCAGCGCGATTCGGCTCGCCTCGACGTCGCTGACCCGCAACTCGACCTGGTTGGTCGTGCTCGAGCTGCCCACCCCGGTCGAAGCCGGCTTGTCGGGGGCCGCTAGAACCAGCACGTCGCGGGCGAGCACGTCGAGGATCGGACGCGCGGCGCCGCCCGAGATCTCGGCGTTGAGGCCGCCGAGGACGTCGACGCGCGAGCCGGCATGGATGTTCCCGATGTTCCCGTGTGCCGCGTCGAGCGGAACCGAGATCGCCCGGTCGGTGCCCTCGAGCTCGCTGGTGATCGGATCGGCTCCCGGGGCGAAGTCTGCCGACGTGAGCTGCTGGCCCTTGTAGATGTCGGTCGTCGCGACCTGGCCGCGCAGGGCACCGGGGTCGGTGAAGGCTCCGCCGACCAGCTGGTCCTCGCGCACGCTCTGGACGTCGAAGAGGTTCGAGCCCGCAACCACGTCGCCCGGGGTCCCTTTCTCGATCACGCGCCCCGCCACCAGGGCCTTGACCGTGGTGGCGCTGGGCACGCTTTGACGGTAGTTGTTCATGAACACGAGCAGCACCACGAGGGCCGCGACTGCGGCCAGCGTAGCGACGCCGATCGTGCCCCGGCGGGTGGAGAGGATCTTTCGCGATCCGAGGTTCGCCGGAAGCTTCGATGCGAGCTCTGCTGGGGTTTGCACAATTACTTCCTTTCGCTGTTCGCTATTGGGTCAGAACGGCGACACAGGCACCCAGCTCGTTCTTGTCACACGGCTGGGTTCCGGCGTCGCCGTCGTTAAGGGTCTCGACGTACTTGATGAAGTGGCCGACGATCTCGTCCTGTCCCGCCGGGTCATCGCCCGAGCAGGGTGATTGGTCGTAACCACTGACGTAGAACGTCGCGAAGTCGGTGATCGGCACGGTGCCGCTGCCGGTGGCGTTGAAGCTCCCGAATGGGGTTAGGAAGACGTTGACGAGGCGCGGGTCGCCGGGGTTGAGGTGCGGGAAGTCGGACCAGTGGTTGGGGCTCACACAGCTGTTCGCGTTCCTGTTGCCCTGGATCCGGTAGTTCATCCCGTGCCTCACCTGCCCCGTCGCGTTGCCGGTCGAGATCGCCACGCATTGCCAGGGCTGTGGGCTGCCCCAGAGGATGGTCGACGTTGCGGGGCATTGCCCTGACGGGGAGATGCGCTCGTAGTCGGGGGCACACCCCTGTCCCAGCTCGTCCTCGAGGTTGGAGAGAGCCGGGTCGCAGTCGACCTTCTGGCCCTGGTTGCCGAGGACCGCCAGGTGCACGAGCGGCGAAGAGGGCGCCGACGCGTCCTGGATCAAGCTCTGGCTCAGGCCGATCTTCACGGACACGCCGTGGGTGGTCCCGCGCGCCACGGAGTTGACCCACACGGAGTTGCCCTCCCAGAGCTGAGCCATCCGGATCGGGCCGTTGAGCGAGTTGCCCTGGGCAGTGCTGCCACTGAACGTCCGCTGCACGGGTTGACCGCCCTCGAACTGGCCGCTGCAGTCGAATGGCGCGCTCTTCTTGTTGCCGCAGTTGGCGCCGGTGATCTTCTGAGGAGCGTTCGCCTCGCGCCAGTCGAGCGTCACGGGGACCGGGCCGGCGGCCGAGGCGACGCTCACCGGAGCCGATGCCCACTGGCTGGTCGAGCCGTTGCACGAACCGGTCTGGAATGTCAGCGGTGCGCCAGTGGCGCCCACGTGCGCCGTGATCGACGCCCCGACGCTGGGAAGCTGGTGGTTGGCCGCGCAGGGGCCGAAGTCGAGGTCGGCGTGGACGACCACCGTGCAGCTCGTTCCGGAAGCCTGGAAATAGGGATCCGCGCAGGTTCCCTGGCTGAGGTAGACGTTTCGCGCCTGGGGCGGATTGGGGGGCGCCCCCGAGCCGCTCGTCGAGTAGCCGCGCATGAACAGCTCCTGGTCGAAGCAGCTGACGAAGCGGTCTCCGCAGTTCGTCGTCGAGCCCCCGCTGAGCGCGACGCGCACGCCGATCCGGCTCGTGTTGACCGGGAGCGCCAGCGGATCGGCGGCGTTGTCCCAGATCGATAGTCCGTTCGACGTCCCGTCGCGGGCCAGGTCGCGAGTGCCGAGAACGGCGTTGCCGTTGGCCTCGTCGAGGAACGTGATCTTGACCTTGTTGGGCTGCGGGTCCGGCACCGCGATCGGAAGCGAGTCGGCGAACCGATTCTTTTGGAAGAGCTCCACCCGCGCGTGGGAGTTGATGAACGGGACGCTGGTGAACAGGCTCGCCGCGCGAAAGAACAGCGGCAGGTCGGTCTCGGTCAGCTTGACGTCGATCATCCCCGACTGGCATGGGGACGCCGTATCGACGGTGTCGTCGACGGGCGAGGCCTGGTTGTAGTAGGTCCGCGAGTTGAGCTCGAAGTGGACGTCCTGCGGCGAGGTGCCCCCGAGCTGGTGGTTGTAGCCGCCCGACTCGGTGCCGGAGTAGTCGCGCGCCGTCTGCTCCACGGCGCCGTTGTCGCAGGCCGCGGCGCCGAAGCTGGTGGCCAGGTTGCCCGCCGCGGCGAGCGCGGCGGCATCGGCCTGGGTCTGGAGGTGGCGGTGGTGCCCGAACCAGTTGCCGACATCGATCACGAAGATCGGGAGTAGCACCACGAGCGGCAACCAGAGGATGACGGTCACCATGACGGCACCGTGCTCTTCGCGCATCAGGAAGGCCTCGCCCATCGCTACGAGCACCCCGCCCCGTAAGCGCTCGGAGCCTGCTCGAGCCGCATGGTGGCCGAGCCGGTCATGGTGGTGGTGGCGACGTCGAGCTGGTCGCCGAGGAACGGCATCCAGTTGTAGCTCACGGTCACGGTCGTCTCGACCGGGTCTCCGACGTTCGAGCTGCCGTTCGGAAAGGCGATGCAGACCTGCGCCGGCGAGGGGACCGAGCTGGTGCCCCCGTCGCGAAGCTCCTGGGTGTCGGCCTGGTTGCGGATCGACTCCTGGAGGGTGGAGCCTGGGCCAGGGTTGTGGTTCACGGCCGCGTAGCGGGCGCCGACGTTGGCGAGCTGGCTCTCGTCGATCCAGTAGTTGATCGCGCGCCCGAAGTCGAGCACGCCGAACAAGATCAGAAGGAGCAGCGGAAGCAGGAGCGTGAATTCGACGAGCGCGCTCCCGTCCTCCTCGCGCGCCCGACGGCAAGCGCGTTCGACGCGCTCACGCTGAGGCGAGCGGTGGCCTTCGTGGAGGTGAGTTTTCGGCGGTTGCGTGTGATCATGGTGTTCCGGCGTTAGATCTGATTGGGTTGTCTGGCCGTCACGACCTCGGTCAGCTTGGCCACGACGCTCGTGCCGATGGCGGTCAGCGCGGCGATAGCCACGACCGAGACGAGCGCCAGGATCAGGGCGTACTCGACCAGAGCCTGACCTTCCTCGCGGCCTCGGAGGGACTGCAGGAGACCCATCAACTTCCATTGGAGACCTATCAACTTCGGTTCACCTCCTTCTCCTGTCTTCGGAGACCAGCACCGTCGCGATCTCACTTCGCACGCCGGGTCCGGCCGTATTTACCTTGGCGAGCCTAGGACCGGAACGGCGCAGGCAAACCACCCGATGGTCTAGTTAGACCCAGACCTTTGGTTGGTGGCAAGGGACTCGAAGGCGGGGATAGTCGGGGGCGATGAATCTTCCGGCGCCGAAGCCAAAGGTCCTGTCGCCATGGGCGAACGCCGGCCTCGCGCCGCTGGTCGCCCTCGCGCTGGTCGCGGGTGCCAAGACGGCTCAGGCCCAGGAACCCGCCGTGACTGCGAGCGGCGAGCAGCCGGACGGGACGAGCTGCGCGCCCTCGGCCGGCGACGCGACCGGTACCGGCGATCCAAGCACTTCCACTACCACTACCACCACTACCACCGGTGACCCAACCGATGGCACTGGCGCCGGATCGCCCGAGTGCCAGGTGCCGCCCGACGACGGAGAGGACCAGGATGGACCCTCCGGGCACGGCGGCACCAGCGGCGGCGGCGCCGGCGGTAGTGGTGGCGGGGTCGGGGAGGGAGGCGGACAGGGGGACGCGCCTGGCAGTGGGGGCGTGAACCCTCCCGGCGGGGCCACCGGGCCGACTGGGCCCACCGGGCCCACCGGGCCAACCGGGCCCACCGGTCCGACCGGGCCCGGCGGTTCCCATGGTTCCGCCGGGCCCGGCGGTCCCGGTGGAACGGGCCGACATGGGAGCGGCGGTGCGAGCCGCCACAACGGCAACGGGGGAACCCGCGCCGCAGGGCGACACCCGAACGCGATCCGCCACTCGCTCAGCAAGCCGCATGGCGTTTCGACCGACTCGAACTCCACCGTCGCCAACTTTGGCCCCGCCCCGCCCGCCGTCCCTCCGTTCATCATCGGCCAGTCCGAGGTCCCGCCCTTCCTGTTGCCGATCTACCGGAGCTGCGGTGCCCAGTACGGGATCCCGTGGGAGGTGCTGGCGGGGATCAACCAGATCGAGACCGGCTTCGGCACCAACCTGAACGTCTCCAGCGCCGGGGCGATGGGCTGGATGCAGTTCCTACCCTCGACCTGGAGAGCCTACGGGGTGGACGCCAATGGCGACGGCAGCAAGGACCCCTACAACCCCGTCGATGCGATCTGCGCCGCGGCCCGCTACCTGAGGGCGGCCGGCGGCGACACCGACCTGAGGCGGGCGCTCCTCGCCTACAACCACGCCTACTGGTACGTCGATGAGGTGCTGCTCTACGCGCGCCAATACGGAACGCTTCCCGCCGGCGTCGTCGGCTCGCTCGGCGAGCTGCCCGACCCGCTGCCCTTGGAGAAGCGGCTCGACCGCCACTTCGCCCGCACGGTGGCGCGGATCGCGCGCTCCCATGACGTCGACTGGGCGCTGATCCTGGCCGTGCTGCGCGCCCGGGCCGACGGCGGGGCGATCTCCACCGACCTCGCAAAGGTTCGGGAGCTTGCCCGCCTTCTCGAGCGTCGCGAGCGGCACGCGCGCCGGCTCGGCCCGCTGGTTCGCTACCTGTTCCCGGCTCGCCACAAGTTCGACCTCACCGTTGTCGCGCTTGCCCGTTACAACGAGGCGGTCGGCCTACGCGGGCTGGTGGAGGGGATGAACGCCGTCAAGGGCCGGCTGGGCGACCGGGTCCTGCACTCGCCGCGACTCGACATCTATGCCGGCGGCCGTGACGACATCGCGGCGGGACGCGTGGACGTGCGCGTGCTGGCTGTGCTCCTCTATCTGGCCGAGAGCTACGACTCGGTCACGGTGAGTTGCCTGATCCAGGGACACTCGTTCTTGACGAGCTCGGGCAACCCGTCCCTTCACGCGTTCGGCCGCGCCGTCGACATCTCCGCCGTGAACGGCACGCCGATCACGGGCCATCAGAACCCGGGCGGTATCACCGAGCAGGTCCTCCGACACGTCTTGGCGCTGCCCGACGAGCTGCAGCCCTCCGAGCTGATCTCTCTATTCGATCTCGGCGGGCCGTCGTTCGCGCTCGCCGACCACTACGACCACATCCACATCGGGTTCTGACCGGACCGTTGCGCCAGGTAGTCCGAGTGTCGATGGGACCGAGCCTCAACGGTGGCAGGGTCGTCTGCGAGCGCTGCGAGCTGGCCGCGTCCTCATGGGCGCGAATGCGAGGTCTGATCGGCAGGCGGACGCTTGATCCGCAGCAGGGGCTGATGCTCAGGCCGGCCTTCGCGATCCACACGTTCTTCATGCGCTTCCCGATCGACGCGGTCTTCGTCGACTCTGATCTCTGGGTCGTCGGGATCCGGAGTCGCCTGCGACCGTGGCGAATGGCCGCGGTTCGCGGCGCGAGCGCGGTGCTGGAGCTGGCCCCCGGCGAGGCGGAGCACCGCGGCGTCGCCGTTCGCCAGCGGTTTCGCCTCGAGGCGGTCGGAGGCGGGCGATGAGCTCCGCGAGGGTCGAGGCGCAGGCGCAAGGCGAGGAGCGGCCCGAGAAACGCCCAGCGAGCCGCTCTCCTGGCTTCAGCGACCTCGCTCCCAGCCATCGGTACGCCGCGATGATCGTGGCGGTGGCCTCGGGAGCCTCGGTGCTTGTGCACTTCGGGCTGGGGGCGCGCGGGCTGATCTCGGTCGGGTTCGTCGCCGTGCTGGCGGTCGTCTCGACGATCGACATCCAGCATGGGCAGATCCCGAATCGGGTCCTGGTTCCAGCCGGATGTGCGCTGCTCGCCGCCCAGGTCGCATTCTTCCCGGGCCAAGCCGCCGAGTGGCTGGCAGCCGGGCTCGGCGCAGGCGTCGCCCTGCTGATTCCCGCTCTCGTGAGGCGCCACGCGTTGGGGATGGGGGACGTGAAGCTGGCGGCGTTCCTCGGTATCGGCCTGGGCAAGGCCGTCGTCGGCGCGCTGCTCCTCGGATCCCTGGCGGCGGTTCCGTTTGCGGTCGCGATCCTCGTCAGGCGCGGGGTCGAGGCTCGAAAGCAGACGATGCCGCTCGGCCCGTTCCTGGCCTTCGGCGGCTTCCTCGCGCTGCTTCTCTCAGGCTCGCTCTAGGCCGGACTAACCCCAAGTTCCCCCGACACCTCGGGGATCGATAGCGACAGCTTGAAGTCGGACGCGCTCTTTCAGGCTCCTCGGTCAAGTACCACCCAAGTCCAAAGGAGGAGCGCGCATGTCGCATGATGACGTGCTGTTCGACTACCGCCTGCGCCTGTTCACGCTCGCCGAGGAGATCGGCGTCCGTCCGGCCTGCCGGGCGATGGGCATCCACCACTCGACCTACCACCGCTGGAAGAAGCAGGTTAACCGCTGGGGCCTTGAGGCCCTGCGGGTGCGCGAGCGCCGGCGGCCGCG
>VAYK01000110.1:0-4098 GCA_005884985.1 Actinomycetota bacterium
CCGTCGCCGTTCCCACGCCGACCGGCCCTCCCGACGCCGTGTAGCCGTAGTAGCAGCCGACCAGCACGATCGCCGTGGCCATGAACATCGCCTTGACGAGGCTGAATAAGAGGTCCGGGGGGTTCTGGAACATCCAGAAGATCAGGAAGTAGCCGCCCGAGGAGGTGTCGCCGATCTGCTTCACGACGGCGAGGTAGGAGGCGAAGTAGCCGATCCCAATCGCCGCCAGGTACATGAACGGCAGCGTCATCCAGGCGCCGAGCAGCCGGGTCGCGGCGAGGAAGGTCATCGGCGGCACGCCCATCACCTCGAGCGCGTCGATCTCGTCCGAGATCCGCATCGCCCCGAGCTCGGCGACGATCCCGGTGCCGACCTTGGCGGCCATCATGTAGCCGAACGCGTAGGGGATCACCTCGCGCAGGTCGCACCAGGCGGCGAACACGCCGGCGTAGGCCGGGGCGCCGACCGAGCGGTTGAAGTACGCCCCCTCGATCCCGCACTGCAGGCCGAGGACGAAGACGAGGCCCCAGATGACGATCGTCGAGCCGAGGATCAGGATCCCCGCCTGCCTGAGCGCCTCGCCGAAGAACTGCAGCACGCGGCCCGAGTAGACGAGGCCCATGGTGCGGGTGCAAAAGCGGGCGATCGCGCCGAGCGAGGCAAACCAATCGCCGGGAACGGCGAGCCAGCCGGGCATCAGCGAGCCGCCCTCACTTGATCACCTGGATCTCGGGGTGGGTGGCGAGCAGGGTCTGGGTGAACACGTAGTTGAACGCGAACACCCCCAAGAAGGCGATCACGACCGCCTCGTTGACCGCCCTGCCGACCCCGGCGGCGCCCCCGGAGGCGTTCATGCCCTTGTAGCAGCAGACGATCGCGATGATCGCCCCGAACAGGGTGCACTTGAGGATCGAGCCCCAAAGGTCGGTGATCTCGGCCTGGCTTTGCAGGGTGGCGAAGAAGCCGGAAAGGGGGGCGTGGTAGGCGATCTCGGCGAACATCCCGCCGGCGATCCCGAAGAGCAGCGCGTAGATGTCGAGCAGCCCCGTGATCAGCATCAGGGAGAGGAAGCGGGGCACGACGAGGTTCTTGATCGGATCGACCCCCAGGACCTGCAGGGCGTCGAGCTCCTCGCGGATCTTTCTCGCCCCCAAATCGGCGGTGATCGCCGTCCCCGCCACCCCGGCGACCACGACCGCGGTCACGAAGGGGGCGAACTCGCGGATCGAGGCCAAGACGAAGAAGCCCCCGAGGCGGTCCAGGGCCCCGAACAGGGTCAGGAAGTTGGCCGCCTGAAGCCCCGGGGCGCCGAAGCCGAAGGCGACCGTCGAGATCAGCATCGGAAACCAGCACAGCTGCAGGGCGAAGATGAACTGGGAGATGAACTCGCCGCCGTAGGGGTAGGGCGGGCGCACCGTGGCGGTCATCGTCTTCCCGGTGAGGATCATCATGTTCCCCACCTGCTCGAACAGTGACTTGGCGGGAAGGAACGCCCTATCTGCAACGGTTCGGACCATCTTCTCCTCCGCCCCCACGCTGCGGCGGCAGGAAAACAATGTATTCCATGCGGCCGCTCGCTGCCACCCCCAACTCGTTCCTGACTGGACAGCCAGCGCCGATCTCGATTCGGGCGGCGAGTTGCGCGGGCGGCAGGTGGTATGTTCCCCCGCGCCTTGGGGGCGAGCGCCACAAAGGCCGGAAGGCAGCGGCTCCGGGGCGCGGAAGCAAGGATCGCTGCCGGAATGGCCGCCCTTGCCCTGACATGGGGCGTTTCCGCCTGCGGCGGCGGGCAGCGCCAGGACGTCACCGAGCGCTCGGCAAACTTCCCCGTGCAGGTGACGAAGGCGAAGTTCTCGAACCACCAGCGCCTCGCTGAGACGGCCGACCTCGAGCTGGCGATCAAGAACGTTGGCGACCAGACGATCCCGGACCTCGCGGTGACCATCTACACGGTGGATACGAACGGCAGTGGGTCAGTTCGGCAGAAGGCGGGCGTCACGGCCACCGGCTCCGGTCAGGGTTCGTTCAACATCCGCCTCGACAACCCCAATCTGGCCAACCCCAACCGCCCGGCCTGGGTGCTGGAGGACGAGTACCCGAAGCTGCTCAACCCCCCGGGCGTCACGGTGAAGAACCTCTCCAAGGCCCCAACCGCCGGCGCCGTCGCGGCCCAGACTGACACCTTCCATTTCGGGGCAGTGCCGTCCGGCGAGCAAAAGGACATCGATTGGCGGGTGACCGCAGTGCGCGCCGGCACCTACACCGTGCACTACGAGGTGGCGGCCGGGCTCCAGGGAAAGGCGAAGGCGGTGACCACCGATGGCAGCCCGGTAAAGGACGAGTTCGTCGTCACGATCACCTCCAAGTCGCCGCAGACATGCGTCGACGGTGGCGGGCGGGTCACGACTCGCTGCGGACCGTAGCCGGTCACGACCGGAACGCCCGGGGCGATCCCCTCAGCGCCCCTTGAATCCCGACGAATGACCTAGTCCCGTGCGTGGCTTCCGGCGCGACTGGCGCCCACTTCCGCCCCTCTTGGCCATCGGTCTCCTGGCGCTCGCGGGATGCGGAGGTGGAGGCGGGACCACGACGACCGCACCGCCTCCGCCGAACTCCGGCCAGGCTGGGAGTCACGGGCAGCTACCCACCGGCGATGGGCAGGGGGGCGTACGGCTTCAGAAGATCGGCGACTTCGACCAGCCCGTCTACGTCACCCAACCTCCCGGTGACCACCGCGACCTGTACGTGGTCCAGCGGACCGGGCGGATCGAGGTCGTGCGGAATGGCGAGCCCGTCTCGAGGCCCTTTCTGGACCTCAGCAACGAGATCACATCGTCGGGCAGCGAGCAGGGCCTGCTCTCGCTCGCCTTCGCGCCCGACTACCGGAAGTCGGGGCTCTTGTACGTCGACTACACCGACACCGCCGGCGATACCCGGGTGGTCGAGTACCGCCGCTCCTCGTCGGATCCGCTGGTCGCCGATCCGCAGAGCGCCCGCGAGGTCCTGAGCGTGGACCAGCCTTACACGAACCACAACGGTGGGCTCGTCGTCTTCGGCCCCGGGGAGGCACCAAGAGGGCGCCGCGGGGGCCAGGCCCCCGATTTGCTGTACGTCGGGCTTGGCGACGGCGGCTCCGAGGGCGACCCTCAGCGCAGGGGCCAGGACCTTTCCAGCCTGCTCGGCAAGATCCTGCGCATCGATCCACGCCCCTCGGGCGAGGCGCCCGGAGGGCGCCGCGGCGGCCGGGACCCTGGACGTCCCTACTCGGTGCCGGCCTCCAACCCGTTCGTTGGCCGTTCTGGCGCCCGGCCGGAGATCTACTCCTACGGACTGCGAAACCCGTGGCGCTTCTCCTTCGATTCGGCGACCGGGGCACTGGCGATCGGCGACGTGGGGCAGGACCGCTGGGAGGAGGTCGACCTGGTCGCGCGGGGCAAGGGCCTGGGCGCGAACTTCGGCTGGTCGGCATACGAGGGGTTCGACCGCTTCAACGACGACCAGCAGGCCCCGAACGCGGTCCCGCCCGTATTCGTCTATAGCCACGACGTCGGCTGCTCGATCACGGGGGGCTACGTTGTCCGCGATCGAACCCTTCCCTCGCTCTACGGCCGCTACCTGTACGGCGACTACTGCGGGGGTCAGCTGCGGAGCTTCACGGCCGTGCCAGGACTGCGCGTCACCGACGACCGCGGCCTCGGCCTCCAGGTGCCGCAGCTGAGCTCGTTCGGCGAGGACGGCGCCGGCCACGTCTACGCGACCTCGCTTCAGGGACCCGTCTACCGGCTGGTCGCCGACCCGGGCTGATCCGATCAGGCTCTGACGCCGCGCTGTCGATGAAGATCCGGGGGTGAGACGCACCGCGACCATGTTGCTCGGGCTCGCCGCCATGGGCGGCGTGCTTGCCGGTGGCCAGGCCGCCGCCGGAAGCGGTGGCCTGCGGTTGGAAAGGATCGGCAGGTTTCAATCCCCGATCTAGATCGATAACGCGCCGGGGTTGGGGCGCCTGCTGTTCGTGGTCGAGCGGGAGGGCACGATCGCGGTGCTGAGAGGCCAGCACGAGCTCGGCCACCCGTTCCTGGACATCCGTGGGCGCGTCTC
>VAYK01000110.1:4328-10008 GCA_005884985.1 Actinomycetota bacterium
CCACTTCCTCTACGTCGTCCAGCAGGGCGGCAGGGTCAGCGTCGTCGACCACGGCAACATCCAGGGCCAGCCCTTCCTCGACATCCACAGCCGGGTCTCTTCCGGTGGCGAGCGAGGCCTGCTGTCGATCGCCTTCGATCCCCATTACGGGCGCAACCACCACTTCTACGCCTATTACACGAACGGGCTCGGGAACATCGAGATCGACGAGTTTCGCGCGGCGTCCAACAGCCAGGCGAGGAAGGGCTCGCGCCGCAGGGTGATTGTGATCCCGCACCCTGGAGAGGCGAACCACAACGGGGGTCAGCTCCAGTTCGGCCCCGACGGGAGGCTGTACGCCGCGATCGGCGACGGCGGCGGGGCGGGCGACCCGCACGAGAACGCCCAGAACAAGCACAACCTGTTGGGCAAGCTTCTGCGGATCGACCCTCGCAAGCGCGGTTCGAAGCGCTACGAGTCGCCGCACGGCAACCCGTTCGTCGGCAGGGCCGGCCGCAACGAGATCTACGCGCTCGGCCTGCGCAACCCGTTTCGGTTCTCGTTCGACCGCCGCCGGATCCTGATCGGCGACGTCGGACAGGACAGGTGGGAGGAAGTGGACTTCGAAGGGCACCGCGCGCTTCGCGGCGCCAACTTCGGCTGGGACCACTTCGAGGGGGACCATCGCTTCAACTACCCAGGCGACAACGAGGCACCGCGCCCCAAGCACCGCTACAGACCGCCGATCTTCGAGTACGGGCACACGGCATCGAACTGCGAGTCTGCGGGCGGTTGCGCGATCATCGGCGGCTACGTGGTCCGCGACCCCGCGCTTCACAGCCTCCGGGGGCGCTACCTGTACGCCGACGCCTACAAGGGCCAGCTGCGGAGCTTCGTCCCCCACCGCCACCACGGCAGGCGCGACACGGCGCTGGGCGTCCACGTCGACCACCCGAGCTCCTTCGGCGAGGGAGCGCAGGGGCGAATCTACGTGACCTCCCTGGATGGCCCTGTGTACAGGCTCGTCCACAAGTAGCTGCCCGCCGCCGACCCGCGAGCCGCCCGGGCGGCACGCCCACTCTGTGCCGCGCAGTAAAGTCCGCTGGCGATGGAGAGCGCAACCGCGAGCGAGGCCGCAGCCCAGCGCGGATCGCACGGGGGAGCCCCGGCCGGCGAGGCCGCGAGCTTCGAGGTTCGCCGTCCCGCCGACGGCTCGCTGATCCGCGACGTCGACGTCGACTCGCCCGAGCGGGTCGCGGAGGTGGTCGCCAGGGCTCGTGCAGCACAGCCGGAGTGGGAGGCGATCGGCCTCTCCGGCCGCCGCCGCTGGCTCGACCGCCTGCGTGACTGGATGATCGGCAATCACGATCGCCTCGCCGACGTGATGCAGGAGGAGACTGGGAAGGTCCGCGCCGAGGCCGAGCTCGAGGCGCCCTTCCTGTGCGGGACGATCAACTACTACGTCGAGCACGCCGGCGAGTTCCTGGCCGAGGAGACGCCCACCCCGCACATCCTGCCGTTGAAAGTGAAGCGGCTGCGCATCGTCTACCGCCCGTATCCGGTGGTCGGCGTGATCAGCCCGTGGAACTTCCCGCTCATCCTCGCCTTCGACGACGCGATTCCGGCGCTCGTCGCCGGCTGCGCGGTGGTCATCAAGCCCTCCGAGTTCACCCCACTCTCGACCATGGAGGTGGTCCGGGCGTGGAAGGAGGAGATCGGCGGCCCTGAGGTCCTCGACGTGGTCAACGGCGCCGGCGAGACCGGCGGAGCGCTGGTCGACGAGGTGGACTTCGTCCAGTTCACGGGCTCCGACCGGACCGGCAAGGTGGTGATGAAGCGCGCCGCGGACACGCTCACGCCGGTCAGCCTCGAGCTCGGCGGCAAGGATCCGCTGATCGTGCTTCGTGATGCAGATCTCGAGCGCGCCGTGAACGCGACCGCGACCGGCGCACTTGCCAACACCGGGCAGATCTGCATGGCGATCGAGCGCGTCTACGTCGAGGAGCCGATCTACGACGAATTCGTGGACAGGCTGACCGAAAGAGTGCGCAAGCTCCGCCAGGGCACCGACGGACGTTCGTTCGGCGCTGACCTCGGCGCGATGACTACACCCGCCCAAGCGGAGATCGTCGCCGACCACGTCGAGGACGCCCGCCACAGGGGCGCCAGGGTGCTCACCGGTGGCAAGCGCAAGGAAGGCCCTGGCGATTGGTACGAGCCGACGGTGATCGCGGACGTCGATCACTCGATGAAGGTGATGACCGACGAGACTTTTGGCCCGGTGATCCCTGTGATGAAGGTGGCTGATGCCGACGAGGCGGTGCGGATGGCAAACGAGAGCCGCTACGGCCTATCCGCATCGGTGTTCGCCGGCTCAAGCCGCCAGGGTGAGCAGATTGCGCGGCGCATCGAGGCCGGGGCTGTGAACGTCAACGACGTGCTGACGACCTACTTCGCCCTGGGAGTGCCGATGGGCGGCTGGAAGGAGTCTGGAATCGGCTTCCGCCACGCCTCCTATGGGATCAAGAAGTTCGTGCGCCCGGAGTCGATCGTCTCGCCGCGGGTGAAGCAGGGCAAGGGCGACCCGCTCTGGTTCCCCTACACGCCGACCAAGCGCAAGATGATCAACCGCGTCTTCCGCTTCATAAACGCGCGCGGCCTCCGCAATCGGCTCGGCCTCGGGCCGAAGTAACTCGGCTGCGGCTCTGAACCCCCGCCTGGTCACCAGATCGACGATCGCTGAGATCCCCGGCGCCAGGGGCCGGCTCTAGCCGCCGGGCTCGATGGCTCGGTCTACCGCCTCGCACCGGGGTAGAACGGCCCGGCGCGGGTAGCCTCGGGGCGAGCATGGACGCAGCGCTCGAGAGCCGCACGCGCGAGCTGGCCGAGGCCCTGTGGCGGGTCGAGCCTGCCTCCTGGCGACGGCCGCCGCTGGCCCTCAGCCGCCGGCTGCTTGGCGGTCTCGACGGGCGCCCGGCGCTGCGCTCAGCGGTGTTCCGCTTCGTCGACGTGGCCCCCGCCTGCCGCGGGCCCCGCGACCGGGGAGCCCACCTGCGGGCGTTCGTGCGGGAGGTCGAGGGCGAGCGGCTGCCGCTCAGCCTGCGACCGCTGCGCGCCCGCAGCGCGCCGCGGCTGCCGCGGCTGCCGCTCGCCGCCTACGGGCTGGTGAGCGGGCCGGCGACCGCACTTCTCGCCCGGCAGTTCATCGCCGGGCGCAACGTCACCGACGCGACCGGCAACCTGCGCAGGATGTGGCGGCGCGGCCAGGCCTTCGCCGTCGACCTGCTCGGCGAGGCGACGGTCACCGAGGCCGAGGCCGAGGCATACTTCGAGCGCTGCACCGAGACGCTGCGCCGGCTGGCTGAGGTCACCCGGGATTGGCCCGACCAGCCTCTGCTCGACGCCGACACCCACGGGCCTCTGCAGCGCGCCAACCTCTCGATCAAGCTGACCGCGCTCACCCCTCTGCTGCGGCCCCTCGCGCCCGAGCGTGGGGCCGCCGACGCCGCCCGCCGGCTGCGGCCGCTGCTGCGCCTGGCGCGCGACCTCGGCGCCCACCTTCACCTGGACATGGAGGACTACGACAGCCGCGAGACCCTGCTCCTCGCCTTTGAGGAGGTCCTCGCGGATGAGGAGTTCCGCGCCGGGCCGTCAGTCGGCGTGGTGGTCCAGGCCTACCTTCGCGACGCCGCGGAGACCCTGGAGCGGATCCTTGCCTCCCCGGCCCTGGGCGACCGCGAGGTGCCAGCCACGATCCGGCTGGTCAAGGGCGCCTACTGGGACCACGAGCGGGTGATCGCCGCCCAGCGCGGCTGGGCGGCGCCGGTGTGGGGCCACAAGCGCGACAGCGACGCCTGCTTCGAGCGCCTCAGCCACGTCCTGATCGACGCGCGTGACAGGGTGCGCCCCGCGATCGCCACCCACAACCTTCGCTCCCTCGCCCAGGCGATTGCCTATCTCGAGCGGGGCGGCGGGCGACCGGAGGAGCTCGAGCTGCAGGTGCTGCGCGGCCTCGGCGACGAGATCGCCGATGGGCTCAGCCGCCTCGGCCATCGGGTGCGGGTCTACACGCCGATCGGTGACCTGGTGGCCGGGATGGCGTACCTGGTCCGCCGCCTGCTGGAGAACTCGTCGAACCAGGGCTTCCTGCTCCAGCAGCGCCACCATTCACTCGACGATCTTTTGGAGCCGCCCGGATGAACCAGTTTCGAAACCATCCCCTGCTCGAGCTGCGCCGGCCCGAGGTCCGAGAGGAGCTGGCCGCGGCGCTGGCGGCGCTCGACGCCGAGCTGCCGTTGCGCGCCCCGGTGATGATCGGCGGCAGGAAGGCCGAGGCTGGCGAAGAGGTGGCATCCACCGATCCGTGCCGGCCCGATCGCGCCGTCGCCCGCCTTCGCTGGGCTCGCGAGGAGGAGGCGGGCCGGGCGCTGGAGCTCGCCCTGGAGGCCGAGTGGCCGCAGCGCCCCCTCGAGGAGCGGGCCGCGACCCTGGAGCATGCGGCCGACCTCGCCGCCGAGCGGCGCCGGCGCCTCGCCGCCCTGATCGTGCGCGAGTCCGGAAAGCCCTGGGAGGACGCCGACGCCGAGGTCTGCGAGGCGATCGACTTCCTGCGCTTCTACGCGCAAACCGCCCGCCATCTGGACGATGAGCTGCTCCAGGTGCCGGGCGAGCGAAACGAGCTGCGGCTTCGCTCCCGCGGCCCGGCTGCGGTGATCAGCCCCTGGAACTTCCCGCTGTCGATCCCGTGCGGAATGGTCGGCGCCGCCCTGGTGATGGGCAGCCCGGTTCTGTTCAAGCCAGCTGAGCAGAGCCCCGCGTGCGGGTCGGCGCTGGTCGCGCTGCTATTGGAGGCGGGAGTCGAGCCGGCGGCGTTGGCCTTCCTCCCCGGCGACGGGGAGCTCGGCCGCTGGCTGGTCGCCGAGCCGCGGGTGGCGACGATTGCCTTCACGGGCTCGGTCGCGGTGGGCCTGGAGATCCAGCGCCGCGCCCACGCCGCCGACGGCCAGCTCCAGATCAAGCACATCGTCGCCGAGCTGGGCGGCAAGAACTGCGTGCTCGTGGACTCGGACGTCGACCTGGATGAGGCTGTCCCCGCGATCGTCCGCTCGGCGTACGGCTACGCGGGCCAGAAGTGCTCGGCCGCGGCTCGGGCCCTCGTCCACGAGGCGATCGCCGATCGGCTCGTCGACCGCCTCGCCGGCGCGGTCGAGCTCTTGCGCGTCGGCCCCGCGGAGGACTTCGCCACCGAGGTGCCTGCCCTGATCGACTCCGAGGCGGTAGCCAAGTACCGCCGCTACGCGGAGTTGTGCCGGGGCGCGGAGTTGGCGAAGGCCACTGCCCCGGCGGAGGGCCAGTACGTCGAACCGCTGCTGGTTGACGCCGACAGCCTGCCGGCCGACTCGCCGGTGGTCCGCGAGGAGATCTTCGGCCCCCTGTTGACCGTGGAGCGGGCCCGCGACCTCGACCAGGCAGCCGAGCGCGTCCGCGAGCTCCCGCAGGCGCTCACCGCGGGGATCTTCTGCCGCCAGCCGGACCGGATCGAGCGCCTCATCGAGCGCCTGCCGGCGGGCCTCGTCTACGTCGACCGGGCGATCACTGGCGCGATGGTCGCTCGCCAGCCCTTCGGCGGCAGCCGGCTATCTGGCACCGGCGCCCGCGCCGGCGGCCGCACCTACCTGCGCCACTTCGCGGACGAGCAGGT
>VAYK01000112.1 GCA_005884985.1 Actinomycetota bacterium
GGGCCTCGAACGCGGGGCAGGCCGTGGCGGCATCGATCGCCTGAATCCGCCGCGCCGCCGCAGCAGCCGTCCTGCGAACGGATGTCCGAGGCGGGGATTACTCAGGCGCCGCCTGCGGGCCGGCGCCGATCTCCTCGGCCGGCGGCACCGGGCGTCCGAGGTGGTAGCCCTGGGCAAAGTAGACGCCGTACTCCTCGAGCAGCGCCAGGCTCTCCTCCGTCTCGACGCATTCGGCGATCGTGCGCAGATCGAGGCTGCGCGCGATCTCGACCATCGCCTTAACCATCCGCTGATCGATCTGGCTTCGCGCCAGGCCGCGGACGAACTCGCCGTCGATCTTCAGGTAGTCCACCGGCAGGTGCTTGAGGTAATAGAACGACCCGAATCCGGCGCCGAAGTCGTCGAGCGCGAACTCGCAGCCCATCTCCCTGATTCGCGTCGCGAACCGCTGCGCCTGCTCCATGTTCGCGATCGCCGCCGTCTCCGTGATCTCGAGCACCAGGCTCGACGGGTCAATCGCCGTTTCCTCCAGCGCCCGCTCGATCGCCATCGGGAACTCCGGCTCGCCGATCGAGCGCCCTGAGACATTGACCTCGAGCACGATGCTCCTGGAGGCCATCCTCGCCGTGTCGATCAGGTCCACGGCCCGCCTCACCATCCAAGCATCGATGTCCCGCGCCAGGCCGAAGCGCTCCGCCGCCGGCAGGAAGGTACCAGGGGGGATCAGCTCGTCGTCCTCGTCCGCCATTCGGATCAACAGCTCGTATCGCTTCCCGGGGCCGCCCGCGAGATGGACGATCGGCTGGCTGTGGACCACGAACAGGTCCCCCTCGAGGGCCGTCTTGATCCGATCGCTCCATGCGAGCCCCGTGCTCTGCGGTGCCTTCGCCGAGGCATCCGGACGGTGGACGCTCACCCGGTCACGGCCGGCGTCCTTGGCTTCGTACATGGCCACGTCCGCCTCGACCAGCAACTGCTGGGGCGTCAGCTCGGGACGGTCCAGGGCCGTGAGGCCGATGCTCGCCGTAATTCGCAGAGCCTGGTCGCCCACGATGGATGCGTGGCCGCGAACGAGGTCAAGCAGGTTCGTCGCCACCGAGCGCGCTTCGGCGCCATCCACTCCGCCGAGCAGGATGCCGAACTCGTCCCCACCCAGGCGGGAGATCGCGTCCGCGGACCTCAGCCTCCTGTTCAGAAGCCCCGCGATGCTCCTGATCAGCTCGTCCCCGGCGTGATGTCCGAAGGCATCGTTGACGTATTTGAAGTTGTCGAGGTCGAGAATCAGCAGCGCGCCCCCGCCCCCGTAGTGAGCCGATTGGGCGAGCTGCCTGGTCAGCTCCTCCTCGAAGCGATGACGGTTGAACAGGCCGGTCAGTGCATCGTGATCAGCGAGGTATTGGAGCTGGGTCTCAAAGCGCTTGCGCTCCGTGATGTCGTTGAAGGTCACGACGGCACCCAGCAGCTGGCCGCGTTCGATGATCGGCGTGCTGGTGCACTCGACTGGGAAGGTCGTGCCGTTGCTTCTGCGGAAGACGTCCTCGTCTATCGCCCGGACCTCGCCCTCCCGTAACGACAGGTGCACCGGACAATCGCCATCCGCGTGCCCGGCTTCCACCGGGTCGGTGCCGTGGGCCACGTCGTGAATGGCCATCCCGATCAAGTCGTCGGCCTGCCAGCCGAGCATCCTGGCCGCGGCGGGGTTCGCAAAGCTGATCCTTCCCGAGGCGTCAAGCCCGCAGATGCCCTCGCCGGCGGAGTTGAGGATGAGCTCGTTCTGGCGGCCCAGCTTGGCGACTTCGACTTCGCCGCGTTTGCGCTCGACCGCGTACCGGACCGCCCTGCGAACGGCGTCTCCACGGATCTGCCCCTTGATCAGGTAGTCCTGAGCGCCAGCGTGGAGCGCCTTGAGTGCGGTGTCCTCGTCGTCGAGCCCGGTGATGATCACGATCGGGATCTCGGCGAACTCCGCCCGCAGGGCCTCCACCCCCTCGAGGCCGACAGCATCGGGGAGGGTGAGGTCGAGCAGGACGCAGGCGGCGCCGTCGCTCGACAGATGCGATCGGGCCTCGGAGAGACGGCTGAGGCGGGTGAGCTCGAACTCGTCCCCGCTTCCGCCGAGCAGCATCTCCTCGACCAGGCGGGCGTCCGCCAGGTTGTCCTCGACCAGCACCAGCCTCATGCGCGAGGAGGTCGTGGCGCGGTTCTCAATTCGCTGCGGGCAGGCTCCGGGAGCCGGACGAAGGTCAGCCAAAACTGCTCGATCGAGGCGACGGCCGCGACGAACTCGTCCAGGTCGATCGGCTTGCTGACATAGGCGTTCGCCCGCTGCTCGTAGGCGTCGAGCACGTCGCGCTCGGCGGCCGAGGTCGTGAGCACGATCACCGGCATCGCCATCAGCTCGGGGTCGGACTTGATCTCGGCGAGCACCTCGCGGCCATCCATCCGGGGCAGGTTGAGGTCGAGCAGGACCAGGTCCGGCCGCGGGCTATTGGCGAACTCTCCCTGCCGGCGCAGGAACGCCATCGCCTGCTCCCCGTCGTTGACCACGTGAACGTCGTTGGCGACCTTGCCCTCCGCCAGGACTTCCTTCGTCAGCCGGACGTCGGCCGGCTGGTCCTCGACCAGGAGGATCTGGATTGGCTGCACGGGCTCCATCAGTGGCCGTCCTCCCCCGATGCGGGGATCGTGAAGCGAAACGCGCTTCCGCCGCCCTCGGCTTGCTCGACCCAGATCCGGCCGCCGTGGCGCTCGACGATCCGCTTGCAGATCGAGAGCCCGATTCCGGTGCCGCCGTACTCGCCGGGGGCGTGAAGGCGCTGGAACACGTTAAAGATCCGCTCGGCGTGCCGCGGCTCGATCCCGATTCCGTTGTCGATCACCGAGAAGCGCCACTTCGGGCCGTCCCTCTCCGCGAAGATCCGCACCCGCGGCGGCTCCGGGCCGCCGAACTTGATCGCGTTCGAGATCAGGTTCTCGAACAGACGCTGGAGCTGATCGGGATCCGCGTTGATGGTGGGTAGCTCGCCGATCTCGATCGAGGCGTTGGACTCGGCGATGATTCCTTGCAAGTCGAGCCGGACTCGAGCCAGGACGCGGATGCAGTCGACCGCTTCGAGGTCGAGGGGACGGCTACCTACCCGGGAGTAGCCGAGCAGATCGTCGATCAGGCGCCGCATCCGCTCCGTGCCATCGACCACGAAGTCGATGAACTCGTCGGCGTCGGAGTCCAGCCGGCCCCGGTAGCGATTTGCGAGCAGCTGCACGAAGCTCGAGATGGTCCGAAGCGGCTCGGAGAGATCGTGCGACGCGACGTAGGCGAACTCCTTCAACTCGCCGTTCGCCCGCTCGAGCTCGCGCGAGTGGCGCTCGAGCTCCTCCGAATACCGGGTCAGCTCCGTCCGGGCACGGGTCCGCTCGACCACACGGCCGAGCTGGCTGCCGACGTGGTGCACCAGGTCCAGCAGGCTCTCGTCGGGCTCGGCCGGTGACGGCGAGAAGAACTCCAGCACCGCGACCACATCGTCTCCGACCAGCGCCGGGAACCCGAACGCCGCCCTCACCCCGATGTCGGTCGCGGCCTTCGCCAGGGAGAAGTTGGGGTCCTGGGTCACGTCCACGACCCACACCGGACGCCCGCTCTCGAAGATGCGTCCTGGCAGCCCCTCGCCGGGCGCCAGGATCATGCCCTCGGTGAGCTCGCGGAAGGCCTCGAAGCGCTCCGGGTCGTCCAGATGCCAGATCTCGGTCGGGACGAGCTCGACGCCAGTGCCGTGGCCTGGAACGTAGACGTGCCCGACGGGCCAGCCGGTCTGAGCGCAGATGTGGTCGATCGCCACCTGCATCGCCTCTTCCACCGTCTGCGCGATATTGGAGGCCGCGGCCACGGCCTCCATCAGGTCGAGGTCGCGCTGCTTTTCATACAGGTCCCGGAGCGTATGCTCGGCGATCTCCTCGGCCTCGACTCGAGCCTTTCGCTCACTGGCGAGCCGGGCCCTCAGGCGCTCCTCCTCTGATGCTCCCGAAGGCTCGGCGGGTGGGACCCTCGCCCGTTTCAACGGCTGAACGAGATCTCCAGGATGCACCTGTCGTCTTCCCTGTTCATGTAGATCGGCTGCTCGATCGTCACCGTCTCTCCGTAATGCGCGGCCGGACTCGACAGATCCGTGTCCGAGTAGCTCCTGAGCAAACGATCTATCGTAGCCTCGCGGACGGGCCGTTGACGCACAACCTGCCTCCTGGAGGCTTCACCCGTGCGTGACCGCGAAACGGCGCCCGCGTGCCTCAGGTGGGGAGCTCTGCGCCGAACATCTCCGGCAGGCGGGCGGCGAGGGCGAAGTCGCCCTCGATCACCAGGGCGCCCTCGATCACCAGTTTCGGCGCGAATGCCTCGCGGGCGGCGAGCCGCACGAAGTCGGGGATGTTCGAGCGCAGGATGACGGCGGGCTCCGCGGCGGCACCGCCGCGCACCACCGCTCGGCCATCGCCGATCCGAACCGTCCAGCTCCGCGCGCCGTTGCGGCCGCGCAGCTCGTACTGGATCTCGCCCTCGAAGCCTCGGGCTCGCTCCGGAACGAAGGCGCGCTCCATCCCCTTGAAGATCACCGCCAGCCCCGGCCCGCGGTCGAAGAGGCGGTGGAGCTGCTCGTCGCTGCGACCGCGAACCAACCTCGCGAAAGCCGTCTCTCCCGCCCGCGCGGCCAGTGCGCGCGCCGAGGCGCGGCGCTGATGGGCACCATCTCGCCCCGCCGCGTGAACGACCGCGCCCGCCTGGGCAGGCGCGGGCTCGCGGTCGGCCTTGACAACGTAGTCCGGATCGACCGTGCGCGGGGGCGCCCGGCGCGCCAGCGCCTGCTCCACTGCGCTCGCCAGACGCTCGCCCTTCTCGCGCTCCCGCTCAGGGGCACGCTCCGCGAACCGGGGTAGGACGTCCGTGGCGAACAGCTCCAGGCTCTCGCAGATGTGATCGTGGCGGTTTGCGCCGGCCTGCGAGACGAAGATCACCTGGTCGACGCCGGATGTCTCGTAGCGCTCGATCAGGTCCGCGACCTGGTCCGGGGTTCCGATCGCCCCGCGCAGGCTTCCCATCCCGCGCGAAACCGACCTCCGCACGACGCTCCTGGAACTCCCGCCACACGTTGGAGCGGCCGGGACGGTGCTCGCCGAACGCGTAGTAGTAGGCCAGCGAGAAGCCGAAGAAGTGAGCGCCGTCAATGCCACGCTCGATCGCCGTTGCCTCGTCGCGGTGGCACATCAACGGCAGCACCACGGCCACGTTGGGATTGACCGCGAAGCCCGCCGGCACGCAACGATCCGAGGCGATCAGCTCGTAGTAGGAGTCCACCCACTCCTTCGCGGCCTCGGGCTCGACGAACGCAAACGACAGGGCGCCCAGCCCCCGCTGCGCAGCCGTCAGGATCGTCTCGCGCCGACTGCACGCCACCCAGAGCGGCGGGTGGGGCCGCTGCTTCGGCTTCGGGATGACGTTCCGCGGCGGCATCGAGATCCAGCGGCCCTCGTAGCCGGCGAACGGCTGCTCGACGAACATGCGCGTGATCGCGTCCAGCGACTCCTCCCATTGGGCTCGCTTCTCGACCCGATCCACGCCGAAAGCTCCCAACTCCATCTGCGAGCTTCCCTCGCCGGTGCCGAACTCGACCCGGCCGCCGGAGATCAGGTCGAGCGTCGCCACGCGCTCCGCAACCCGCGCTGGGTGGTTGACGGCTGGGGGGACCTGGACGATCCCGTGGCCGAGACGGATGCGGCTCGTGCGCTGGCTGGCGGCCGCGAGAAAGACCTCCGGAGCGCTCGAATGCGAGTACTCCTCGAGGAAGTGGTGCTCGACCTCCCAGACGTAGTCGATGCCCAGCCGGTCGGCCAGCTCCACCTGCTCGAGAGCGTCGGCAAGCAGCCGGCCCTCGTCGCGCTCGCCTTCGGCGCGGGGAAGCTGGTGCTCGTAGAAGAGACCGAAGCGCATGCGGCGCGAGGATAGCCGCGGATGACCTCGATCGACAAGCGGTCAGGTGATCCAAGCACCGGAGCCGGCGTCGCCGGGCGTATGCTCGTGCAATGACGGAGTTTCCGACGGTTCGGGTGGCGGCGATCCAGGCCACCCCGGTGATCCTCGACGCCGAAGCCACGGTCGAGAAGACCTGCGGGTTGCTCGCCGAGGCCGCTGATGACGGCGTCAACCTCGCCGTCTTCCCCGAGACCTTCGTGCCTCTCTACCCGTCGAACAGCTGGGGGCGAGACGCGGCGTCCTTCGAGGGCTGGGACGAGTTTTGGGAGCGCCTGTGGGCGAACTCGGTGGACGTGCCCGGGCCCCATACCGAGCGGATCGCCGGCGCCTGTGCGGAGCTCGGCATCCACTGCGCGATCGGCGTCAACGAGCGCGAGTCGAAGCGCCCCGGTTCGCTCTACAACGCCTTGCTCGTCTTCGGGCCGGAGGGCCTGCTCGCCAAGCACCGCAAGTTGATGCCGACCATGCACGAGCGCCTCTTCCACGGCGTCGGCGGCGGGCGGGACCTGGCGGTCACGGAGACGCCCATCGGGCGCCTCGGCGGCTTGATCTGCTGGGAGAACATGATGCCGCTCGCCCGCTACGCCGTCTATCGCGGCGGGCCGCAGATCTGGCTCGCGCCGACGGCCGACGACTCCGACGGTTGGCTCGTCAGCGTGCGCCACATCGCGATCGAGTCAGGCGCGTTCGTCGTCTCGGTGCCCCAGTTCATCCCCGCCAGCGCCTTCCCCGACGACTTCCCGGTCCCGCTCCCCGAAGGCAAGGAGGTGTTCGGCAAGGGCGGCGCCGCGGTTATCGAGCCGGACGAGGGCCAGGTGATCGCCGGGCCGCTGTACGGTGAGGAGGGAATGGTGATCGCGGACTGCGACCTGCGCGTCTCGCTCCACGCCAAGCGCTGGTTCGACGCCGTCGGCCACTACAGCCGCGAGGACGTGCTGGCGCGGCTGGTGGCCGGTCCCGACGAGGACGGCGCGCCCAGCGGGCTACCGTCGAACCCTGCCCAGTCCGCCCGCGGCGAGCCCTGATCGGCGCTTTCGCGGGCCCGCCGCAACGCTGACTAGGATCAACTGGTGCGCTATCCGGTCGAATCGTTCACCCCCGAGGAGGAGGCGATGCTCGCCCCTCACTTCACCAACCTCGACCGGCCGGTCTTCTGCCTCGTCAATCTGCCAGAGACGGTGAAGGGGGCGATGTTCGCCCGCTACTCCCGCTATCCGGGCACGGTGCGGCGCCTGTTCCTCGAGGAGTTCGCCGCCGACGTGCCGAAGGGCCAGCGACCCTTCGACGGCGTCGAGGGCGAGCGAGCCGCGGGGCTGTATGAGCGGGTCTTCATGGGCTATGGCGACGACTCGATCGGTCAGGTGGGAGGCGCCCACCTCGCCTGCGAATGGGTCTCGAACATCCTCACGAAGGTTCTGCAGCGCGGCCGGCTGGCCGCCTATCTGGAGCAGTCCACCCGCTACATCCCCTACGACCAGCCGATGCCCGGCGGCGGCTACCGCTACTACAGCGACCAGCGGCTGGGGGAGGCCTACCGCGCCGCCATGGACGAGCTGTTCGGGATCTATTCCCGGAGCCTCGGGTCCGTTCAGTCGTGGGCGGCGGACCGCTGGCCGCGGGGCGAGGAGCCCGAGGCCGTGTGGCGGCGCTCGATCCGGGCCAAGGCTCTCGACCTGCTGCGGGGCGTGCTCCCCGCCTCGACCCTCAGCCATGTCGGCATCTTCGCCTCCGGCCAGGCCTACGAGCAGCTGCTCCTGCGCTTGATGGCGTCGCCGCTGCCGGAGGCGCGCGAGTTCGGCGGCATGGTCCTCGAGGAGCTCGCCAAGGTGATCCCCAGCTTCGTCGCGCGGGTCGAACGCCCCGACCGCGGCGGCGAGTGGATCGCCTACCTGCGCGAGCGCCGCCATCGGACCGAGCGCGCGGTGGCGCGGCTTGGGCTGGACCGCCGCACGGAGGGCGATGCGCCCTCGGTCGAGCTGACCGGCGTCGACGGCGGCGAGGCGGAGCTGCTCGCGGCCTCGCTGTTTGAGTCGGCAGGCGCCTCGGAGGCCGTGATTCGCCGCAGGATCGAGGCGCTCGACCCGCTTGAGCGCGCCGAGCTGATCGCCGAGCTGGCCGGCGAACGACGCAACCGTCGCCACCGCCCGGGCCGCGGCTGGGAGGCGGTGCGCTATCGGTTCGAGATCGTCTCCGACTACGGCGGCTTCCGCGACCTCCAGCGTCATCGGCTGCTGACCTGCCAATGGCAACGGCTGGGGCCGCACCTGGGCGCCGGGATCCCCGAGGAGGTGCGCGATGCCGGGGTCGGTCGGGAGTATGAGCGGGCGCTCGAGACCTCGCGGCGCGAGTTCGAGCGGCTCGAGGCCGAGGGACTCGAAGAGGCTGCCCCTTACGCCCTCTGCCTCGGCTACCGGATCCGCTACGTGCTCGACCTCAACGCGCGCGAGGCGATGCACCTGATCGAGCTTCGCTCCGGCCGCGAGGGACACCCGACCTACCGCGCCGTCGCCCAGGCGATGTACGAGCAGATCGCCGGCGTCCATCCCGCGATCGCACGGGCCATGAGCCATGTGGACTCCTCTCGCGAGCCGCGCCTCGAACGCATCCTGAGCGAGATCCGCACCCACCGAAAGCGACTGGCCGCGACTCGGGGGTGAACCTCGGCAGGCTCGCGGCCGTATGCCCGGGTGGGTGGCATCGCCGTAAGTCTCATCACCTTCAGCTACATCTGCTCGATTCACCCGTTCATGAAAGGCACCGTGACCGTGACGGACACCGGCGGCAGGGACGGCGGTGCGAGCGACTCCGGGTCGACGCAAGCGACTCCGGGTCGACCCAAGCGACCCCGCCCGCGGGTACGTCTGGGACGGGCTCGGAGTCCGCGGCGGTGACGTCGCCAGATGCGGCGGGGAGCGCCACGCAGCTCCCCTCGACCGGCATGCCGCTGTTGCCGCTGCTCGCCGGCGGCGTTGGGCTGTTGCTCGCGGGGGCGCTGCTGCGCCGCCGGACCCGCGTCAGTTAGCGGTAACGGGCTCCGCCGCCTCGACCGCCACACCGATCAGCGCCCGCATGAACGCGGGCAGGTCCGGCGGGCGGCGCGAGGAGACCAGGTTCCCGTCGACGACGACCTCCGAGTCCTCCCACTCCGCACCCGCATTGCGCAGATCGTCGGCGATCGCCGGCACGGAGGTCACGCGGCGGCCCTCGACGATCCCGGCCGAGATCGGCACCCAGCCCGCATGGCAGATGAAGCCGATCGCCTTGCCTTGCTCGTGCAGACCGCGAACCAACGCCTTGACGCCCTCGTCGGTGCGCAGCTTGTCGGGGCCGTAGCCGCCCGCGATCACCAGGACGTCGAGGTCGTCGGGCACCAGGTCGGCGGCCGCCTGGTCGGTAGTGAGCTCGATCCCCTTCTTGCCCTTCACAGCTTCTCCGCCATCGATCCCGATCAGGCCGACCGTCGCCCCCGCCTCCTCCAGGCGGTAGTACGGGTAGATCGCCTCGACGTCCTCGAACAGGGGGCCGATCATCACCGCGGCCCGTTTGCCGGCCAGCCGCTCGGCGTCGTGATGCGTCATCTCAAACCGACTCAGTCTTCGCAGACGTCCGCGACGGTGGCCTCGCCCACGCGAGCGAGATCACGGGGATCGACGAGCACCGAGTGACGGTGGTCTCCGCCGCTGCAGAGAATGCGCTTGTGGTCCATCAGCCGCGTGTCGAGGGCCTCGGGCGCCGGCAGCATCGGACCAAGCGGGGGCAGGGCGCCGACGTCGAAGGATGCGAAGTCGGCCTCCATCTCGGGCTCGCTCGCCAGCCTCAGATGCGTGCTCGCGTCCAACACCTCACGTGCCTTTTGCAGGTCGAGCCGGCACGAAGCCGGGATCACCGCCAGCCGGTAGCCCTCGCCATCGCGCAGCACCATCGTCTTCGCGGCGTGATCGGGCGGCACGCCGGCGGCCTTGGCCTCCTGCGCGGCGCTCGAGGTCTCCTCGTGATCGACCACCTCGTGCGCCACACGCTGCTCTTCCAGGTACCGGTGTACGAGATCGATCCCGTGCGCCTCGCTCTCGCTGGTGCTCGCCATCTCCCCTCCTTCCGTTCGTGGCAATCCTACGCCCCTCGTGAATCGTCGCCGCGCTGCGTCGAGCAACGGCGCTTTCAGCGGCGCCGCTTGCGCTTGCGCCTGCCGGAGCGGGGCTGGCCGCCCGGTGATCCTTCGGCGGGCTCGCCGCTCGCCGGCCCTTCGGTCGCCTCGCCCTCGATCGCGTCACGGCTCGGCCGCGGCGCGGAGCTCTGCTCGTCCCCTGGTTTCGGCCAGGGAATGGCCTCGCCCGCGTCCCAGGCGGGCGGGCGCCCGCCTGGCGCCCGGCCGAGGTAGAGCAGGCCGAGATAGGCCAGGAAACCGGCCCAGAGGACGGCTGGGAGCATCACCAGCGGAGGGATGAAGATGGCTGCGACGCCAAGGGCAATCCCGAAGCTGCCGACGAAACGGGTCAGAAGCCCAGCACGGAGGGCCTGCAACGACACATAGGCCATGCCCACGACCAGGCCGAGCAAGCCCGGCACCACCAGTCCCTGGGCGGCTTTGAGCACCCCGGAGTCGTCCGTCACGTGGACCGCGCGCGCGTCGCCGGCGATGCCGTCCGGGTCGCTGTCGTGGTTGATGCCCGCCTTGTCCAGCTCGCTGGAAAGGCCGCTCTCCGCCTTGTCGGGGTAATGCTTGACCTTGTAGAAGGTGCCGTCAGTCCGCTGCACCTCGAGCGAGTTCGGCTGGGTGTAGATCGTGACCTTGTCGATCCCGTTCGGGTCGTGGGCAACCTGCGAGCTGAACTGCGAGAACGAGCGGGTCTGCTCGGGCGGGAGCTTCACGAAGTCCGAGGCAGCCTTGGTGGCCCCCACTGCCTGCACGACGCCTGCCGCTGCGAGCAGGATCGGGCCGATGAACACGAAGCCCACCATGAGCGCCTGCACCCGCGCATTTCGGGACTGGGCAGCGCGGAACAGGTAGAGCACAGGCCCCACCAGGAGCACGAAGGCCGCCGCCCTGACGACGGACTCGAGGACGATCGACCCAGAGTGGTCGTGGATTGAGCCCAGTCCCAGCGTCTCGCTTGCCCCCGAGTACAGGTTGGCGGCCTCACCGATGATGACCGCCGCCAGCAACAACGCCCCTGCCAAGAAAGCGGCGATCGCCGCAGGGCGTGCCCAGCGACGCTCGCGCTCAATGATCCCCTCGCGGCTCATTTCGACGAGATTCGCGCCTTGCTCACGATCAGCTCCCCCCTTTTCGAGCTCGGCGCTCGGGCAGCTAGTCCACCGGCTCGGGCCGCTTGCGCGGGTCGTCATCGCCGGGCGCCCGACGGAGCTCGAATGCTTCGGCTGAGGCGCGAATCGGGTAGTAGTCGCTGTCGCCGGGGCCGAGCGCCCGCGACACGCGGTCGCCGGCGTTCAGCACCAGGTCCAGTACCGGCGCGGCGAGACCGATCAGGGCCTCGACTCGATCGCGCCAGATCCGCTGCTGGGGCGTTTCGCGCACCGTCCGCCCTAACCCCGCTCGTGGAAGAAGAAGCCGGGGAGGGCTCCCTCGATCACTTCCTGGGTCATCCGCTGCGCGACCTCGAGGTTGCCGGTCCGGACCGCGATGTCGTCCAGGGTCACGATCCCCGCCAGATCGTCGCCGTCGACGACCGGCAGCCGGCGGATCCCGTGCTGGACCATCAGTGCCGCGGCCTCCTCGAGGTCCATGTCGGGCTCGCCCGTCACCAGCGGTCGGGACGCGTGCTTGCGGGCAGGCTCTGAGCGGGAGCGGTCCTCCGCGAGGGCGCGGATCGTCAGGTCCCTGTCGGTGATCATCGCTGCAGGCTCGCCCTCCGGGTCGCAGAGCACCACAGAGCCGACATTGTGGTCACGCATCAGCCCGGCGACCTTCAGCAGGTCGGCGTCCAGGCCGGCGGTGACCACGCCGCTGGTCATGATCTCGCGAAGCTGCATCGGCGTCCGTACGGTAACGCGCGCGGCCTGCCGGAGCTGCAAACTCGGATCGGCTCGGCATCGCCGCTCACTAGGATGCCCCTAAGTGGCCGAAACCTCCCCGCAAACCGGGCCAATCGCGGTCTACGGAGCCACCGGGTACACGGGCCGGCTGATCGCCGCCGAGCTGCGACGGCGCGGCGCCGAGGTCGTGCTTGCCGGCCGCAACCGGGCCAAGCTCGAGATCCTCGCCGAGGACCTGGGCGGCCAGATCGCGATCCGGGATGTGTCGCTCGACGACCCCGTGGCACTCAGGGAGTTGCTGGAGCCCTGCGCGGCAGTGATCGCCTGCGCGGGCCCCTTCCGCCTCCACGGCGAGCCGGTGCTCGCGGCCGCTGTCGAGACCGGGACCCACTATCTCGATACCACTGGCGAGCAGCCCTTCATGCAGAAGGTGTTCGAGGACTACGGACCGAGTGCCGCGCGGGCGGGGGCGGCTCTGGTCACGGCGATGGGCTTCGACTACGTGCCCGGGGACATGCTCGCGGCGCTCACAGCCGAGGGCATGGGATCGCTCGACGAGATCGTGCTCGCTTATGCGGTACGCGGCTTCGGCGCGACCCGGGGCACAGCGCTCTCCGCCCTGGGCATGCTGGCCGGGGGCGAGAAGGAATGGCGCGATGGTGAGCTGGCTTCCGCGGGGCGGAGCGTTGGCGCAGGCAGCTGGGAGTTTCCCGACCCGATCGGCCGCCAGCGGATGGTGCGGTACCCGGCCGGTGACCACGTCACCGTGCCTCGCCACGTCCGGACCCAGCGCGTGCGGACCCTGCTCACACGGTCGACGGTGATCCCGCTGCCGCTCGTCCTCAGGGTCGCGCCGCTGGTCCTGGTGCCCTTCCAGCTCACCATGCGAACGCCGCTGCGCCGTGCCGTGGCCGCGCTCCTCCCGCGCCTGCCGGAGGGGCCCAGCGAGCAGAGCCGCCGCAGCAGCAGCTTCACGATCGTCTGCGAGGCCAGTCAGGGCTCGCGACGGCAGCGGGGAACCATCACCGGCGCCGATCCGTATGGGCTGACGGCGCGCACGACCGTCGAGGGAGCGCTCCGCTGCGCGGCGCCTGGCTACGATCGCAAGGGCGCCCTGGCCCCCTCGGAGGCGTTCGACCCGCGCGACTTCCTGGGCGTGCTCCAGGACTACGGCGTCGAGCATGAAGTTGAATGAGCGCCTGCCCGGCGTGCGGTGAGCCGCTGTTCGGCTGGCTGCTGGTCGGGCCGGACGCGAACGGGAACCCGAACGACTCGGTCCTGCTCGAGCGCTGCGAGCACTGCCGGCTCGGGGTCGCGGCCGATCTGGCGCCCGCCAGTACACCCTCTGCTCTGCTCGGCTTCGCGCGCCAGATCCCTGAGGGGAGGTTCGAGCTGCGGGTGGCAAACCGCGCCAGCGTCCAGGCATCGCTGGGCGGCAGTCACTGGGCGGCGCTGGAGCGGCAGCGGGGCCTCTACCCGACCCCGCAGTCGTTGCCCCCGCTGGCGGCGGCCGCCGGCCTGGAGATCGAGGAGCTGCGCTGCCCGCGCCGAGGTCAGGGGCAGGCCTGGATGTGGCAGACGATCCTCAACGCGTTCACGTTCCACGAGAACTTCGCCCGCGATGTTCGCGCCGGCACCCTTCGCCCCGGCAGCGGCCGCGGCCGCCTCAGGTTCGGGATCGACGCGGTCGTGACCGCGCTCGCCGCGCTTCCCGTCGCCCTCGTCTCGGCGCCACTGGAGCTGTTCGCCGCTCTCCTCGGAAGGGGCGGCGAGCTGGTGGCCGTGGCCAGGCGAACCGAGAGCTCCCTCTAGACCAGCTCGAGGATCAGCGTCGCCAGTCCCCGCGGATCGTCGAGGTGCGCCGGGCGGTCCCCGGGCAGCTCACGAAGCGCGGCGTGGGTCAGGCGGGCAGCGAGCTCGTCTGCCGCGCGGCGGAGCAGTCCCGTGGTCGACCCGGAGACGACGATCCGCGCCGGAAGTGGGTTCCGCGCCATCGCGGCGAGCGGCAGCGGCCATGAGGGCACGGCGGCGAGCTCGGCGAACAGGCTCAGCGGTCGCTCTCGCGCCGGCGCGGAGAGCTCCTGCGGCAGGCGCTCTGCGCCCGGGCCGAGCGCCGCCAGCTCCCCAGCGAGATACAGCTCGACGCCCGCGGCCGGGCCACCGGCCCGAACCGCCTCGCGCAGCGCTCCTCCGTCCTTGGAAAGGAGCTCCGTGGCATCCTCGACGAAGGCCAGAAGTGGCGGCTCGAGCAGCACCGCGCCCCGGGCCAGCTCGGGACGGCGGAGCAGCAGGTCGAGGGCGGCGACGGCGCCCAGACCCGCGCCGCAGAGGACGGCCGCAGCCGCGCCCGATCCCTCCAGCAGCCGGGCCGCGTCCTCGGCCTGCTCCTGGACGGTGGTGCGGAGATACGGCTCGGGCGCTTCGGAGCGGCCCCAGCCGCGGCGGTCGTAGGCGATCGTCCGAGCCCGCTCGCCGAGCGCCTCGGCGAGCGGGCGCCAGACCTCCGAACTGGTGGCCGTCTCGTGGACGCAGAGGACCGTCCCTCCCTGGCCGGTCTCCCAGTGATGCAGGTCGACGGCCGCGGTCACGAGCGGTGGCCGTGGCGGCCCGCTACAGCGCCTGCCTCCAGATCCGCTTGACGATCGGCAGCGCCAACATGCGCGGGGTGTGCTGGCCAGTGAGCGCGCCGGCCCGGTTAAGGAGGCCGGGGACGATCACCCGCTTCCCATTCTCCGCCCCATCGACGGCGGCCTTGGCGACCGCCTCGGACCCCATCCAGAAGACGTCGGGGAGCTGTTCTGAGGCCTGCTCGATCCCGGCCGCCCGAGTGAACTCCGTCTTCACGGGGCCAGGGCAGACCGCCGTCAGGGTGACGCCGGTCCCCTTGAGCTCCTGGTGGACCGCCTCGCTGAGGCTGAGCACGAACGCCTTCGTCGCCGCGTAGGTGGCGGTGCCCGGGATCGGCTGGAAGGCGGCGGTCGAAGCGACGTTGATCACCGCGCCGCGACCGCGATCCACCATCGCCGGCAGGTAGCGAGCCTGGAGGTCGAGCAAGGCTTCGCAGTTGACGCGCAGCATCGCGACGAGGCGCTCGCGGTCCGAGTCGGCCAGGCTGGCCGAGCCGCCGAAGCCGGCGTTGTTGACGAGGATCTCGACCTCGAGGCCGAGGCCGCCGATCCGCTCGGCGAGCTGCTCGCGGGCGGCCGCATCGCCAAGGTCGGCGGCGATCGCCTCGGCGCGAACGCCGTGGCGCTCGCTCAGCTCGCCGGCCAGCATGCGCAGGCGCTCTTCCCGCCTGGCGACCAGCGTGACGCCATGTCCGCGGGACGCCAGCTCTCGTGCGATCGCTTCGCCGATCCCGGCCGAGGCGCCGGTGACCAGCGCGGTTGCCGACTCCGAGGGTTCTGGGAGCGCCACCGAGCGCAGGCTATCCGAGTTCCCGAGCGCCGACCACTAACATCGTGGGGTGGAAGGAAGCGAGGGCTCCAACATCTTCGGCGATCCCGACGAGCTCCGCGAGCGTCTAGGCGAGCTTGCCGAGCAGATGCAGGGCGCGCAGCGCGTGGCCTGGGCCGACAACGCGATCAAGCTAGCGGTCGACATGACGGTCGCCGCGATCAACCGTCTCGACCTGACCGGCGGAAGCGACGAGCAGGCGGTCCAGGTCCGCGACGCGATCCGGATCGTTTTCCCGGAGGCCGTCACCCTGGTGCGCGAGGCGCGCGAGGGGCTTTCCTAGCCGAGGGCGGCGCGAACAGCTGAATAAGCCGTCTCGGGTTCGTCACCGGGCGAGTGCCACCGGCGCGTCGTGGGCGCCTAGGTTCGGACGGTGCGACGCAACTCGGAACACGGTGCCGCTTCGGTTGAGCAGGCGGGACTCGTTTTGCTTGTGGCGTTGCTTTTGCTGGCGGCGATCTCGGCGTTCGCGGCCGGGCCGCCGGACAAGCAGGGCCGCGAGCTCGGCTCGGCGATCGCCCGCAAGCTCCGCTGCGCTCCGCGGCTGCCCGGGCCCTGCTGGCGCGATCCGCTGACCGAGGCATACGGCAGGCCGGTCGCCGGGTTGGTGCGCGCGCTGGCGCCTCCGCCGGGCGCGGTCAGGGGGCCTACGGGGCTGCCCCTGGTGCCCGTCGACTTCCGCTACTGCCGCCGCGAGAGCTGCGCGGTGCCGGGCGACCGCCCCGGCCTGACGAGCTCGAACCGCCGCGTGACCGCCTTCACCTCGGTGGTGGATCGCCGCCGGGCCGGCGGCCAGGTCGTGGTCACCTATTGGCTCTACCGACCCGGAGTGGGGTGGGCCCGCGCGACTCGGCGCGCGAGCTCCGCCGACGTCGCCACCCATGCCTCGACACCGCTGCTCCAGACGGCCAACCCCCGGCTCGTCCCGCTTGAGGCCCTCCCCGGCCGCAACCACTACGAATTCCCGCCCGCCGAGGAGCCGCCCTGGCGCTGGCAGGTGGAGAGCGTGTACCCCGCGTAGGTTGGACCGGCTGGTCGCTACCAGTGGGCGTCGCGGTGCTCCATGACGCCGAGGCCATGGTCCAGCTCGAGCCCGCCGGGGAGCGTGCCGGAGAAGCTGCCGAAGGGCTGGCGGTACGTGTAGCGGAGCAGCAGGCGGTTCTCCTTCCTTCGACGCTCGCACTCGCCGCTGAACTGGAGCCGGGAGTCGTCGTGGAAGGCGACCGCCTCCAGGCCCTCGAAGCTGACCGGGCCGGGCTCGAAGGGCTCGCCATCCACCCAGATCGCCCGCTCCGAGCGCTCCGGCGGGTCGTTGATGCCGCTGACCAGGTTCCAGCCGATCGAGCGCCCGTCCCGGGTGCGGCCGACGCCCGCGGACCAGCTCCACACCGTGTGGTGCGCGTGGTAGCCGGCAGACTCATCCTCCACCCCCCGTGCCTCGACCCGCCAACGGCGTTCGCCGACCCGGACGTCGCACTCCACCGGCACATCGGCCCGCTTGCGGGTCCATACGTACTCGCCCTCGCCATTGGGACAGACGGACTCCACCCAGCGGCCCGCGCCGAGCCGGAGGAAGGCCCGCACGTCGCCCGCCTTCGCCTGACGGCCCTCGATTCGCACCAGCGAGCCTTCGTCGGGGGCATAGTTGACGATGCCCTCCTCGCCGTTTCGCTTCTCCGTCCAGGCCTCGCCCCGAGCGCCGGGGAGCCGCAGCCGCGTGTGCTCCCAGATCTGGCGGCCCTCCCGGTCCCAGATCGCCCAAAAGGTCTGTCCGAGCTTTCCCACCTGCACGCGCGCGGCGCATAGCAGCAGCTCGTCGCAGTACGCGCCCACGTAGCGCCAGCGCTTGCGCCACCGGCCGCCGCGACGCAGCGGCATCTCGTCCGGGGGCAGCGGCAGATCGGGGCGGCCCGGGCCGGGACCGCGCCACGGAAGGGACGGCGTCGCCTCCATTCGCTATTCGATCTTCGCGATCACGTCGCCCGCCGCCACCGAGCCTCCCTCGGCGACGCTGAGCTCCGTCACCTTGCCGGCGCGGTGGGCGGTGATCTCGTTCTCCATCTTCATCGCCTCGACCACACAGATCAGCGCCCCGTCCTGCACCTCGTCGCCCTTCTGCACCGCGACATTCAGGACGGTGCCCTGGATCGGGGAGACGAGCGTCTCGCTGGCACCGTTTCCAGCGCCCGCAGTGGCGGCGCGCTCGCGGCGTGGCGGTCGGCGCAGCCCGGCGGCGGAGCCCGGGTTCGCGTTCGCGCCCGCGGTGCCGATCACCTTGACGCTATGGAGGCGCCCGTCGACTTCGACCCGGTAGGTTCGCTCGGTCAGCGGGCCGTCTGCCTCCTCGCCGTCTGCCGGCTTCGTGGGCTCCTTCGGGGTAAGCGACTTGAGCCATTTCTTGTCGCCCACAAGGTCGCGGCAGGTCTCCGCGTTTCGCCACTGGTCGGTGGCGAGGATCGCCCTGTGGAACGGGACCAGGGTCACGAGGCCGCCGATCTCGTACTCGCCCAGGGCCCGCAGCATCCGGGCCGTCGCGCGCTCGCGGTCCGTGTCCCAGGCGATCAGCTTGGCGATCAGCGGGTCATAGAGCGGGGTCACGTCCGAGCCGGCAACGACGCCCGAGTCGACCCGCACGCCGGGCCCTGCCGGCTCGCGATACGAGGTGATCTCTCCCGGCGCGGGGGCGAAGTTCTTGTGCGCGGCCTCCGCGTTGATCCGGCACTCGATCGCGTGCCCGCGAAACTCCACGTCCTCCTGCCTCACGGAGAGCTCCTCCCCGGCCGCGATCAGCAGCTGCTCGCGGACGATGTCGATTCCGGCGACCATCTCGGTGACACAGTGCTCGACCTGGACCCGGGTGTTCATCTCGAGGAAGAAGTAGTCGTCGCCCGTCTGCAGGCCCTCGACCGTCCCCGCTGAGCGGTAGGAGACCGCGGCGGCGGCGTCCGTGGCGATCCTGCCGATCCGCTCCCGCATCTCATCGTCGACGTGCGGCGCCGGCGACTCTTCGATCAGCTTCTGGTGACGGCGCTGAATCGAGCAGTCGCGCTCACCGAGGTGGACCACGTTGCCGTGCGAGTCGGCGAGCACCTGGACCTCGACGTGGCGGGGGTCATCCAGGTAGCGCTCCAGATACACGGTGGGGTCGGAGAAGAACTTCTCGCCCTCGCGCGAGGCCCCAGTAAACGCGTCCTCGAGCTCCTCCTCAGTGGCGGCAACCCGGAAGCCCTTGCCGCCGCCCCCGCCGGCGGCCTTGCAGGCGACCGGGTAGCCAATCTTCTTGGCCTCTTTTTTGGCGTCGGCGACACTCTCGACCGGCGACGTCGTCCCCGGGACGATCGGGACGCCGGCCTCCGCCATCAGCTCGCGGGCGCGGGTCTTCGATCCCATCGCCTCGATCGCGCTTGCCGGCGGCCCGATGAACGTCACTCCGGCGTCCTCGCAAGCCGCCGCGAACCCGGCGTTCTCGGCCAAGAACCCGTACCCGGGGTGGATCGCCTCGGCACCCGCCCCGTTCGCCGTCTCCAGCAGCTTGTCGACGCTCAGGTAACTCTCCGCCGGGACCGGCGGCCCGAGCAGGTGGGCCTCATCGGCCTCGCCCACGTGCGGCGCGTCTCGGTCGGCCTCCGAGTAGACGCCAACCGACACGATCCCCATCTCCTTCAGGGTCCGCATGACCCGGATCGCGATCTCGCCCCGGTTGGCGACCAGGACCTTCTCGAACATGGCGAGGCAGTCTAGTTAGGGGTTGTCTCAGAACTCCCGAGTGTGCGGCTGGCGAGCGACGGATCAAGCGCGGCAAGGCCTCTCTTACGCCGCTCGTAGCGTCGCGCGGGCATCCTCGCCCATCCAGATCACCTGCTCGCGGCCGGGGCCGACGCCGACCAAGCGGACCGGGACGCCGGCATGCTCGGAGACGAAGTCGAGGTAGTCGCGGGCCTCGCGCGGCAGGTCGGCGACGCGGCGGCAGTCGCCGATCTCGGCCTCGAAGCCGGGCAGCTCCTCGTACTGGGCCTCGGCCCCGTGCAGGACCGACTGGTGGTAGGGGAACTCGTCCAGCAGCGCTCCCTCGCTGGAGCGGTAACGCACCGCGACGTTGAGCGGATCAATCCCGGCCAGGACGTCGAGCTTGGTGACCGCCAGCGCCGAGAGGCGGTTCAGGCGCATCGCGTAACGGAGCGCCACCAGGTCCAGCCAGCCACATCGGCGCTCGCGGCCGGTGGTGGTTCCGCGCTCGCCGCCGCGCTCGCGGATGTAGGCGCCGAGCTCGTCGTCGAGCTCGGTGGGGAACGGCCCGGCGCCCACCCGGGTCGTGTAGGCCTTTGCGACCCCCCAGACCTCGTCGATATCCGCCGGCCCGACGCCGGCGCCCACGCAAGCGGCGCCCGCCACCGGGTTCGACGAGGTGACGAAGGGGTAGGTGCCGTGGTCGAGGTCGAGCAGGGTCCCCTGGGCGCCCTCGAAGATCACCGTGCCGCCGGTGTCCAGGGCGTCCCAGAGGATGTGGGCCGTGTCGGCGATGAACGGCTCGACCCGGTGGCCGTAGCGCAGGTACTCCTCGGTCATCGCGTGAAGGTCGAGGCGCGGGTGCTTGGCGAACGGCCGCAGCATCTTCTGCTTCGGCTCCAGCGCGGCCATGATCTTCTTGCGCAGGATCTTTGCGTCCAGCAGGTCCTGTACCCGGATCCCCAGGCGCGCCGCCTTGTCCGCGTAGCAGGGTCCGATGCCGCGCTTCGTCGTCCCGATCTCGAGCTTGCCCAGCCTCGCCTCGCCGGCCGTGTCGAGCATCACGTGGTAGGGCATGATCAGGTGGGCGTTGGCGGAGATCCTCAGGCCACCGGCGTCGATCCCGCGGCGGCGCAGGCCCTCGAGCTCCTCGATCAGAACCCCGGGATCGATCACGACCCCGTTGCCGATCACGCAGGTCTTGCCGGGATACAGGATCCCCGACGGGATCAGGTGGAACTTGAACTCCTCGCCGTCGCGAACGATCGTGTGACCGGCATTGTTGCCACCCTGAAAGCGCACCACGACGTCGGCCCGCTCGGCAAGCAGGTCGGTGAGCTTGCCCTTGCCCTCGTCGCCCCACTGGGCGCCCACGATCACGATTCCAGGCATGACGCCACGATTATGAGCTACCGGCCCCCCGGCTCAGCCGTTCGGTGCCGGTCCCCGGCAGCGTCAGGCGCGGGTGGGCTCGAGCATCTCGGCGAGAGCGCGGCTCACGCCGACCTCGCCGATCGTCGCCTCGACCCGCTCGACGGCGATTCCCTCGAGCTCGGTGGCGACGAAATCGGCCGCCAGCTCGACGGAGCGTTCCGCCGCCTCGCGGTCGTGGCAGGTGGTGATCGTGAGGAGGATGCCGTAGCCGCAGTCCAGTAGCTCATAGGCGACGAAGCCCGGCATCGCCTCGACGCGGGGGGCGAACGTCCCGTCGACTCGGCGGATCAGCTCGTCCATCTCCTCGGGGTCGACCTTGTACTTGCGCACGCTGGTGTGCATGGACCCTCCAATTGTGAGCGGCAGTACCTGCCGGCCACCCTACCGTTCTTGCGGGCTCCGTACGGCCTAGTACGCGGGCGCCCGGGGATACCGCAGATCGTCCCCATCGATGGTCAGCGGCGGCCCGCAGATCTCAATCAGCCGAGAGACGGTGCGCTCTCCGATCTGCTCCTCGAGCGCCGGCTGCTCGAGGTTCGTGGTCACCACCATCGAACGCTCCATTTCGTATCGCTCGTTGACGACCGCGTAGAGCTGCTCCAACACCCAATCGGAGCGCTTCTCCACTCCCAGATCGTCGACATGCAAGAGGTCGACCGAGATCAGACGATCGAAGAACTGCGTGTAGGAGTCGCCCCCGAGGTCCTTCTCATAGGTCGCACGAATACGCGCCAATAGCTTGGGCAATGAGTAGATCGCCACCGTTCGCCCCGCCTCGATGGCTGTCTTCGAGACCAGCATGGCCAGGGCGGTCTTGCCCGCGCCCACTCCCCCGGCCAGCCAGAGGCCCTGTCCCTTGTCGAGGCGAGGCTCAATCTCTTCGAGGAAGTCGCCTACGACCTTGAGAACAACCGGACTGACGCCGTCATTGCGCGCAATCTCGAGGCTCACGTCGCGGTATCTACGCGGGATGACGGATCGGACACCGCGGGCGCGTCGGCGCGCCATACGGCGCTCCCGGCACTCGCACGGGCGGGCCACGTCCTCGGGACCGAGGATCCAGCCCGACCCGTCGCAGGCGCCGAGCGGGCAGACCGCCTGCGCGCGCTCGTCAGCGCTCGCCAGGCGGACCGGTCTGGCCGCCGAGCTCACGCCTCCTCGGCCAGGTCGATGAGCGGCGGCCCCTCGCCCGCTCTCTGCTCGACCGGCCGCTCGCTGCCGCCGGCCCTGTCCACGAACCGCGGGTATTGCTCCAGGAAGACCACCGGCACGTCTCCGGTGGGCCCGTTGCGGTGCTTGGCGATGATCAGGTTGGCCTCGCTTGGATCGGCGTCCTCGTCGTACTTCGAGGCGCGGTAGATGAACCCGACCACGTCCGCGTTCTGCTCGATCTCGCCACTCTCCCTCAGATCGGAGAGAATCGGCCGCTTGTCGGGTCGCAGCTCGGGCGCCCGCGAGAGCTGCGAGACGCCGATCACGGGCAGGCTGAGCTCGCGGGCGAGGATCTTCAGGCCGCGGCTGATCTGGCCGACCTGCTCGACGCGGTTGACCCGCGGGTCCTCCGCCCGCATCAGCTGCATGTAGTCGACGATCACCAGCCCGAGACCCCCCTGGCTGGCAGTGAGGCGGCGGGCCTTGGCCCGTAGCTCCAGCATGCTGAGATCGGAGGAGTCGTCCAGCCACAGCGGCGCCTTCTCGAGCTCATTGCAGGCACGCACGACTCGCGGCCAGTCGCGCGCCGCGACCTTGCCCTTGCGCAGGCGGTCGCTCGGGATCCGAGAGCGGCAGCCGATGAACCGGTGGGCCAGCTCTGACTCAGACATCTCGAGCGAGAAAAAGGCAACCGGCAATCCGGCCTTCGTCGCCACGTTCTCGGCGATGTTGCAGACCAGCGCCGACTTTCCGAGCGAGGGCCGGGCGGCGATCACGATCAGGTTCCCGGGTTGGAATCCCCCGAGCAGCTCGTCGAGGTCGCGGAACCCTGAGGGCGTCCCCGTGACCTCTCGGTCGCCCTTGGCCAGCGCCTCGAGGCGATCGATCTCCTCCGCCAGGACCTCGGCGACGAGCCGAAAGTCGCTCGCACGCTCCTCGTGGGCGACCTTGAACAGATCGCTCTCGGCCCGCTCCACGAGCTCCGCCGGCTCGCCCTCTCGCTCGTGAACCGACTTCTGAATCCGCTGCGAGGCCTCGAGCAGGCGCCGCAGCAGCGAGTTCTGCTTGACGATCTGCGCGTAGTGGCGGGCGTTGCCCGGAGCCGGCACCGTGGAGGCGAGCTCCGATACGGCGTCCTTCCCCCCCGCCTCAGCGAGCTCCCCCTGCTGGGTCAGGTACTCCGCGACCGTGAGCGCGTCGACCGGCTCGCTGCGCTCGTACAGGCCCTTCACGGCCCGAAAGACGATCCGGTGGCGCTCGCGATAGAAGTCCTCGTCGCGAAGGCGGATGTCGAGGATCACCGGAGCGATCGCGCCCTCGGAGACCATCATCGCTCCGAGCACCGAGGCCTCGGCCTCGAGATTCTGGGGCGGGACGTATGTCTGTATCTGGGCCATCTGCTCGCGGTTGGGGTCCCCGGGGTGACCCGGCGCGCCGTTCACCCTCCCTGTCGGGGAGAACCCCATGGGCCGAGGATGCGCCCCGCCCCGGACGGATGCCAGCAAATCACAGGCGCCGGCTCTGCGCCGGTTGCGTTCCCGCGATTTCCGGGAAGGAGCTGGCTGGGGCTACGGACGAAGTCCGGTAGTTGCGACTTGCTGCTCAGGCCTACTTCTCTTCGGCGACGATCGTCTTGATGCGCGCCGTTGCGCCGCCGGCGAGCTCGATCTCGACCATGTAGGTGCCCACCTCGCGGATCGGGTCGTCGAGCCGGATCTTCTTGCGGTCCACCTTCAGCCCGCGCGCCTCCGCGATTGCCTCGGCGATCTCCTTGGTGGTCACCGAGCCGTAGAGCTTTCCGTCCTCGCCCGCGCGGTGCTGGATCGTGAGCACCGTCTTGGCCAGCAGGGCCGCATTCTCCTCGGCCCTCTCTGCGGCCTCGCGTGCGGCCTCGACCGCGGCCTCGGCCCGTCGGCGTGCCTCCTCGAGCGCGCCCGCGGTCGCCGGCTGAGCCAGCTTGCGCGGCAGCAGGTAGTTTCGAAGGTAGCCCGGGGAGACGTCGATCGCCTCACCGGCCTTGCCGAGGCTGTCGACGTCCTTGAGGAGGATCGCTTGCGCCATCGTCGTCTCGAAGGCCGCTGGCTAGCGCTCGCCGACGTAGGGCAGGAGCGCGATCTCGCGCGCCCGCCTCACCGCCAGCGCGAGCTGCTTCTGATGGCGGCGCGAAAGGCCCGTGACTCGACGCGAGCGGACCTTGCCGCGGTCGGAGATGAAGCGCCTCAGGGTGCCCAGGTCCTTGTAGTCGATCTCCTCGACGTTGATCCGGGTGTACTTGCGGGGGCGGAAGCGGTCGGCGCCGCGCGGCCGCCTGCGCCCGCCCCCGGGCCCGCCCGGCGCGCCCATCGACGGTCGCTGCCGCCGGGCCATCAGGCGCTCGCTCGCTTGTCGCTCGCTGCTCTCATCTCTTTCGCACGCCCGCGACCGTCACAAATTGTTCGCGCTCGGCCCAGCATCAATCGCATGCTTGAGCCTCGCGCTCAGGCGGCGGCGCGAGATGCGCATGATAACCGGGCCGTTGAGCGAGCCCACGGCCCGGAAGGCTTGGATCGGGCCCGCTAGAACGGGATGTCGTCGTCGGACGACCCGACGGCCGCCGGCTCGGAGTCCTCGAAGTCCGAGGTGTCGGCCGGAACGTCGGACTGCGGCGTCACGCCGTTGCCGCCTGCGCCAGCCCCATCGCGGCTGCCTAGGAATTGAACAGAGTTGGCGATGATCTCCACCGCCTGGCGCTTGGTTCCGTCCTGCGCCTCCCATTCGCGCCACTCGAGGCGCCCTTCGACCGCCACCGGGCGGCCTTTGGAGAGATAGGTGGCGCAGTTCTCGCCCTGCGCGCCCCAGACCGTGACGTCGAAGTAGTTGGGCTTGTCCACCCACTCGCCGCTAGAGGAGTCCTTGCGGCGGCTGTTCACGGCCACGCGAAGCTTGCAGACGGACGTACCGGTCGACAGGCTGCGCAACTCGGGATCGCGGGTCAGGTTCCCCGTGATCACGACCACATTTACGTTCGTCGCTGCCACTTGAAATCAGCACCTTTCTCAACTCGATTGATCCGTTCCCAAGTCTAAGGACGGGATCGGCGCGTTCTCGCCCCCTGGCAGGGAGGAAACGGCGCAACAAGCGCCTTTACTCAGCCGCTTCGGGCTCGGAGCCCTGCTTTGGGGTCGGCTCGGATGCCTCCTCCGCCGGCTGCTCCACCGCCGCCTCGCCGCCCTCTGG
>VAYK01000113.1 GCA_005884985.1 Actinomycetota bacterium
AGGCGCCCAATCGCGCACCTGCCGCTCACCCGCACGCGCCGGCACGACCTGGTCGTCTACGAGATCCGCTAGCGGTGGCCACCCGCCGCACTCGCCGCTGGGCCACCGGCGGGGGGCAGTCCACCGCCGGCGGCCCGAACGCGAATTCGGGATCGGTCAGCTAGGGCGTCGGCGTCTCTACGGCGAGGCGGCCGGGGGCGCGCTCCGCACGCCGCTCGCGGTAGCGGAGCGCCAGCAGGCCGGCCAGCGACGCCACCGCGGCGACCGCGATCAGACTCAACGCCGCGGGCCCGTCGTCGAGAGGCGTCACCGGATCGCCGGCCACAGTCGGTCCGGCGATCGAGACAACCGCCCAGCCGAGCAGGGCGGCGAGCGCCGGCCGGACGTCCCCGAGGCGGGTACGCGGCGTCGCCAGCGCGGCGAGGACGATCGCCGCGGCCACCGCCGCGAGCACGGGGGTGACCGCAAGCCGGCCGTTGTGGACCCCGAGCGCCGTGAGCACCGTGTGCTCCAGGGCTCCGCTGCCCAGCTGATTTGCCCATGTCCCGGTGCCGTTGTCCCCGATCAGCGGAAACGTGAGCATCCCGGCGAGCATGAACGTGACCGAGGGAATCGCCAGGGCGACGGTCAGCGCGGGCAGGCGCCGGTAGGCGGACGCGAGGCCGATCGCGAGGAATGGCAGCGCCGGGATCAAGAAGCGCGGTCCGGGCGACCCGCCGCCGAAGGGCAGCCAGTAGCCGGTGTTGTAGAGGAAGTACACGATCGCCACCGCGCCGATCACCGCAGCCTCCGCCGCGCGGCCCCGCTTGCGCATCATCACCGCGCCGACCACGGCGATGACCAGCACGGGCGTCAAGGTCAAGATGCCGCGGCTGCCGAGCAACAGGTCGACTGCCGCCCCCGGCCGCGGGAGGTCGATCCAGCGGAACGGCGACCCGAGCGCCCAGAGGTTGAAGGCGAGCGCCGGCGCTGCGCCGATCGCTGCCCCGGCTGCGTAGGCCGCGGCACGGCGCAGGCGGCCCCCGCGGGCCACGGCGTAGGCGAACAGGATCGCCCCGAGGAGGCCGAGCGGGTACTCGAAGCTGACCGCCAGGCCCGCGAGGAGGCCCGCGGTGCCGACCAGGCCGATCCTCGCCGGGCCCTCGCGCTCGCGAAAAAGGAGCGCGAAGGCCGCGAATCCGAGTGTCGCGGCTACCACGTGAGAGAAGTACTCGGCGGCGAACGTCATCACAATCGTTCCCAGCCCCAGCGTGATCGCCGCCGCTGTCCCGTAGCCGGGCTCGATCCGTTCCGCGACCCAGCGGACGAGCAACAGGAGGGCGACCGCCGGGATGACCGCGCCCACCAGGGTCAGCGCCCAGATGAGCGGCGTCTCGTTCTCCACCCGGACCTCCACCCGATGGGCGCGGCGAGCGCTGTATCCGTACTGGCTCAGGTCGGGGTGGTCAGGCGGCGTCCATCGCGGATAGTCTGCCCGGCTGGCGTTCGCGGCCGCGTGGCGGGCAAGCGACTTGGCCCCCCCGGCGTCGAGCGCCAGATAGGCGGGAAGTGTGAGCGCCGCCAGGCCGGGCGCCTTGACCGAGTAGAAGTGGCCACCGAACCAGGCCTTGTCCCTGGTCTCCCAGTGCCAGGGGTCGATCTCCGCGTGGCCGGCCGCGAGCGCGCGGACCTGGGCGTAGCTGGACAGCTGGGCCCAGCCCATCGAGTGCATCACGAAGGCCCACCCGATGCCAAGCGAGACGATCGCGAGCACGCCGGCGCGCGCGCGTACGCTCATTCGCTTCGGCATAGGGCCATCGTCCAGGGGAGCGGGCTGCGGACCGCGACCACCTCCAGGCGCTGCTCGAGGAAGCCGATGAAGGAGGGCCGGGACCAGTGCTGAAGGTGGCCAGGGGTGTTTCCGAGCTCACGCACGTACCTCAAGCGCCCCAGGTTCAAGAAACGCCACAGCGGCTCTCGCGGCACGCTGACGATCGCCCAGGGGCTTGCCAGTCGAGCGACGATCTCGAGTGCGGCGCGTGGGTCGCCCACGTGCTCGATCACCTCGCAGCAAAGGATCAGCTCGGCCGAGTCCTCGCCCGGATCCAGCGCCTCGAGCGATGCCACCCTGAACGCGATGTCGAGCTGCGCGGCGCGCGCCCGACGGCCCGCCTCGTCGATGACGTCCGCGGAGATATCGGAACCGCGAGCATGGAGGCCGCGTCTCGCTAGCCGCCGAAGCAGCTCTCCCTCACCGCAGCCGACCTCGTGCACCTCCCGCGCGCCCGTCCCGATCACGAGACTTTCGAGCTCGTCGAGGAACCCGCGAACGAGCCGGCGCTCCACCGGATTGCGCGACCCGTACTTGTCGTAGACGTTGCCGCCGGCGATCGACGGCGACGTCGCAGCGGCGGTCAGCCGCCAACCTCGCTGCGGTCTCGGGCGCGATCGAACCGGCCCCGCCCGTCCTCGGAGCCCGCGGGAGCGTCGTGGCGACCGGCCTCGTAATGCGATGGCTCGATGCCTGCTTCGAGCTCCAGCCGCCGGACCCGCTCGAAGGTCCGCTGTGCGATCACGCGCTGGCCGGCGATGGCGTCGCCGACCACCCCCAGCCCGAACATCTGGACCGCGATCAGGGCCAGCACGGCGCCAAGGATCAGCGACTGCACGTGGCCGCTTCGATCGCCGTGGACGATCCAGTCGAACATGAAGGGGACGAAGGCGAGCAGCGCGGCCACGCCGAACACGCAGGCCACGATCGTGAACACGCGCAGCGGTTCATAAAGGACGTAGGCGCGGAAGACGGCGAGCGCATTGCGGCGAACGTAGGCCGGGGTGGAGTCGACGAGGCGCGACTCGCGGATCTCCGGGTTGCTCTGAATCGGGACGTGCTCGACGGCGACCAGCATCTTCCCCGCCTGGATCAGGCTCTCGAGCGTATAGGTGTAGTTGGAGACGACCTGAAGCTGGAGCGCCGCCTCCCTGTTATAGGCGCGAAAGCCCGATGTCGTGTCGGGGACGCGGGTCCCCGAGGCACGCCGCACCACCCAGCTTCCAAGCCGCTGGAGCGACTTTTTCGAGGCGGAGAAGTGCTCGACGTCCTTGACCTGTCGGTCGCCGACGACCATGTCGGCGCGCCCGGCCAGGATTGGCGCGACCAGCTTCGGGATGTCGGCGGCCCGATACTGGTGGTCGGCGTCCGTGTTGACGATCACGTCCGCGCCCAGCTTCAGGGCGGCGTCGATTCCCGCCTGGAAGGCGGCGGCAAGCCCCTTGTTGTTGGTTAGCCTGACCACGTGGTCCACCCCGGAGGCTTGCGCCACCTCGACCGTTCGATCGCTCGACCCGTCATCGATGACCAGCCACTCGACCTCGTCGAAGCCGTCCACCGCTCGGGGAAGCTCAACCAGAACCTGGGGCAGAGTGGTCTCCTCGTTCAGGCACGGAATCTGGATCACCAGCTTCATCCGCGGGGCCATGGTAGCCGCGCCCGACCGTGCGAGTCCACGTCGCCGCGGCGGGGGCAAGGACCTGTGCGGTGTGCACGGCCCTAGCTATCGCGTAGCTGATAGCGGGCGCCGTAGCGCGCACCAGAGATCGGGGCTCCATCGAGACCACGACGCCCCTGCGCATCAGGCACCGCGGGCGCGTCGCATGGACGCAGCCCGGGGCTAGGAGTCATCGAGCAGCTGCTCGGCCTCGCTCCAGCGGCCCGGCGGGACGCGCAGCGCGATGTCACCGCGGCCGAACTCGTCGAGCGGATAGTCGGCCGTCAGCACCGAATCGACTCCACGCTCGCCGAGGTACTGGCGCCAGGCCCGCGCCCCCTCGAGCTCGCCGAAGTCGCGGACGACCTCCCAGTCGTCGAATCGCGCGTCACCGATGTGGAGCTCGGCCTCGCCGTCGGCGTGCGGCTCGCCGCCGAGCGCGCGCCCAATCCTGGCCAGCCTCGATCGGAGATCCATCGACGGCAGGCTAGATGAGACAGCCGATCGGCTGGTCGACGAGCTACTCGGAGAGCTCGATCCGCTCGATCAGCTGCGGCTCGAGCGGCCGGTCTCCCGCTCCCGTGGGTGCGGCCTCGATGGCGTCCACGGCGTCCATACCGTCGGTGACGCGGCCGAACACGGTGTGCTTGCCGTCGAGCCAGGGCGCCGCCTCCGTGGTGACGATGAAGAACTGCGATCCGTTGGTGTCCGGCCCGGAGTTGGCCATCGCGACCGCGCCGCGGACCACCTTGTGCTCGTTGATCTCGTCCTCGAACGTGTAGCCGGGCCCGCCGGTCCCCGTTCCCTGCGGACAGCCACCCTGGATCATGAAATCCGGGATCACGCGGTGAAAGACGAGGCCGTCGTAGAAGCTGTCGGCCGCCAGCTTGCGGAAGTTGGCGACCGTCTTCGGCGCCGCCTCGTCGTGGAGCTCGACGGTGACCGGCCCCGCGTTGGTGTGGAGGGTGGCGTTGGACATTACGCGGGCCACTGTAGCTTGCTATAAGGAACGAGAGCAAGGCGGGGCTTCGGCCACTCCGGCACGAGTAAATCACCGGATGCCAGCAGGGGCGGCGACCTCGTGATGCGCCGACCGCCGCGACGTTACCCACAATTGTGAGAGGGTACGGCGGCTGTGAGCAGCCGCCTTGTAGGTCTCGCCGTTGCGATCGCGACCCTGGCGCTCGCGGCACCGCCAGCGCTCGCCGCCTTCCCGTACACGCGTCCCGGCGGCAACCCGCACGACTTCGCCGACCTCTACCTGAACGCCGGCCAGACGCCGAGCGACCTCTCGGGCGACGGCAACGAGTTCAAGTTCGCGGCCACGCCCGACCCCGGCAACGGCCCGCAGATCAATGACAACCCGGTCGAGCTCAACGGGGTGCGGGGCGCCCACATCGACGATGCCAGCGCGGGTGTCCAGACTGCGTGGATGACCACGACCGGCCGGCCCGACGTGACGATCGCCGTGCTCGACTCGGGGATCAAGTGGAACGACGCGGAGGCGATGGGCGATCTGAGGCTCAAGGTCCGCCTCAACAGGGGCGAGCTTCCCCTTCCGCAACACGACCTGGCGACGGCGATCTCCGACCCCGACCAAAACCATTGCGGGCAGTTCCAAAACGCCTACGACGCGAATCGGGATGGCGTCGTCAACATCGACGACTACGCCTGCGACGGCCGGGTCGCCGAGGTGCTCCAGAGCGACGACCGCCGGGTGGGCCCGAGCGGTGTCCTGACGCCCCAGGACCTGATCATCGCGTTTTCCGACGGCACCGACGGCGACGGCAACGGCTTCGTGGACGACATCGCCGGCTGGGACTTCCTCGACAACGACAACGACCCCTTCGACGACGTTCAGTACGGCCACGGGACCGGGGAGGCCAGCGATTCGAGCTCGGAGGCTGACAACGGCCGTCAGGCCGGGAGCTGCCCGAACTGCATGGTGCTGCCCCTGCGGGTCGGCGACAGCTTCATCGCCGACGTCAATCGCTTCGCCCAGGCGACCCTGTACGCGACCGACAACCGGGTGGACGTCGTCCAGGAGGCGCTCGGGACGCTCAACAACTCCTCGCTGTCGCGCCAGGCGGTCGACTACGCCTACCGCCACGGGGTAACCGTGATCTCCTCGGCAGCCGACGAGGCCGCCCAGCACAACAATTGGCCCTCGACGCTTCCGCACGTGATCCTTGTCAACTCGGTGACCACCGGCGCAGTCCCCGCTCCCGACCAGTCGTATCTGTCGTTCAACGGCTGCACGAACTTCAACGCCAAGATCACCCTCGCCATCCCCTCGACCAGCTGCTCGTCGAACGCCACCGGCCTCGCCGCCGGGATGGCCGGGCTGGTGTACTCGGCGGCCCTCGACGCGAAGGCGAAGGGGGCCCTGCAGGGCTATCCCGACACCGCCCAGTGCAAGCGCGCCAACGGCGCCCGGTGCGTGATCACCCCGAACGAAGTTCGCCAGCTGATGGCCACCGGCGCGATCGGCGGTACCACGCAGGCCGACGACGTCAACTTCGCGGGAACACCACCGCAGGGGGCCGAGCCCTCCTGCTCGCCCGTCCCGGCGCCCGGTTGCACGGACCCGGGCGGGCCCGGGAACGTCCTCCAGTCCCAGGTGGACGCCAACCGCCAGCTCCCGATCGGGCCGCCGGCGCTGTTCGAGAGCTATCCGGCGCGCAAGGGGCCCGACCAGTTCTACGGCTACGGACGGGTGAACATGGCGAAGGCGCTCACCGCGGTCCTGGCCAACCACGCTGCCGGCCCTCCACCCTCGACGATTCCACCCGAGGCCGAGATCAGCTCACCCCAGTGGTACGAGCAGGTGAGTCCCGCGAAGACGACGCTCGATGTTCAGGGCCAGGTGTTCGCGCGCGGGTCCAGCTACATCTGCGAGGTCCTGGTGGCTCCCGGCCAGTACCCCAACAACGCGCGCACGACCCATGACCCACCCGGCGACTTCGCGCCGCTCGGCAACGGCTGGTGCGACGGCCACACCGGCCACTCGGCGGACCATTCGGGGTCCCTCGGCCAGATCTCGATCGGCGAGCTGAAGTCGCGCTTCCCAGCGGGCACCAGCTTCAACGGACCCGAGCAGCAGGCCAGCCCAGCCAACGACAACGGCCGGCCGAACGCCGCACCCCACTCGTTCACCATCCGACTCGTCGTCCGCACGGCCCACGGCGCTCCGACCCTCACCGGTAACGATCGCCGGGCCGCCTACCTGGAGCGCGACCAGAGCATGCTGTCCGGCTTCCCCAAAGCGATCACTCGGGGAGCGATCACCACCGGGGTCCCCACCGGGGACGGCGAGTCCTCGCCTGTGCTCGCCGACCTCAACGGCGACAACCGCAACGAGTTGATCGTCGCCGGCTCGGATGGCTTCGTACACGCGCTTCGGCCCGACGGAACTGAGCTACCGGGGTGGCCCGTGCGCGGCAACCAGCCGCCGCTGCACACCGGCGAGCGGGCGTTCCAGTCCGGTGAGGTTTCCAGCAATGTCGGCGGAGCCATCCTGGGCTCCGTCGCGGTTGCGGATGCGAACGGCGACGGGGTTCCCGAGGTCTACGCCGACGACCTCGAGGGCAAGGTGTACGGATGGAACGCCGCCGGCCAGCGCATCTTCACAGTCGAAGCCAATCCTGATTTCTCCGGCAAACCACTGCAGCCGTTCGTCAATTCCCGCCACGGGAAGACCAACCGCACCCAGCACGGGTTCATCGCCTCGCCGGTCCTCGCCGACCTCGACGGCGACGGCAAGCAGGAGATCATCGCGGCGGGAATGGACCGCCACCTCTACGCCTGGCATCTGGATGGCAATCCGGTGGCCGGCTTCCCGGTGCTGGTCGTAGACCAAAGCAAGGTGCAGTCGATCGATCCGCAGACCCACCAGGTCACGTTCAACGCGGACTCCGGGTCCTTCCAGCAGGGGGCGATCATCGATACGCCTGCTGTCGCCGACCTGAACGGCGACGGAAGGCCCGAGATCGTCGTGGGGACGAACGAGGAGTACGCCGCAAGCCAGGACGGCGGCTGGAACGCTGCGCCCGCGAACAGCGCCTCGTTCAATCTCCTCGACCAGGCAGGGCAGGCCATCGACCAGTTCAAGTCGGGGTGCGGAAGCCCATGCGACGACATCCCCGGTCCGCCACTCAAGCCGGCCAACTCGCGCCTCTACGCGATCTATCCCGATGGGAACGCCCACCAGGGCGGTAATCCCTTCCTGCCGGGCTGGCCCGCCAAGGTGGCGATCCTCGACGCCGAGCTCCTTCCCGTCGTGGGGGAGGGGGTCACGGGATACCCGGTCGTGGGCGACGTCGACTGCGGCAGCGGGGGTGGCCCGAAGGTCGGCGCGATGGCCAACAATGGGCTCGCATACGTCTTCGATACCAACGGCCAGTCCTGCTACGGCAGATCGACCGGGGCCGACATCCCGCTCCAGACCGACGGCTATGCGAACCAGCCCGACCATCCCCTCGTGCCGGCGGTCGGCCTACCCGCCTTCTCCAATCTCGACGGGGCCGGGCTGAGCTTCGTCGCCCCGGCCGCAGGGCTTGGTCGAGCGCTCGACGTCGCCCTCCCCGACTACCAGCCCACCGGTCAAGACTTCCTCGCCGCCTGGAGCGTGTCCGGCGGTGGCCAGCTCCGCACCCCGAGCTTTCCGCAGGCGGTCAACGACCTGCAGTTCTTGACTGGTCCCTCGATTGCCGACCTCAACGGCGCGCCTGGCCAAGAGATCGTCGAGGGAACCGCGAGCATGGACCTGAATGCGTTCAGCGTCGCCGGCACCGAGTTGGCGGGATGGCCCAAGCTGACCACCGACTGGACCGTCGCCAACCCGACGATCGGCTCGTTCGGGACGCTGGACACTGCCTCCACGGCCCGCAAGGCGGTGATCTCGGAGACCCGCTCCGGGTACATCAACGCCTTCTCGACGAGCGCGCCGGCCTGCTCGCCCTCGACCTGGCCCCGCTTCCACCACGACGACGCCAACTCGGGCGACTACGCGCGCGACGCGACGCTGCCCGGTAAGCCATCCGGCCTTCACTCGACCGCTACCCGGATCGCCTTCAAGGCCCCGGGCGACGACTTGCTGTGTGGGAAGGCTGACCACTACCAGGTGGTCACCTCGGCCAACCCGATCGGCGCCTCGAGCTTCCAGGGCGCCAAGCCGCTCACCGGCGCCCCCGCGCCGGCTACCCCCGGTACCACGCAGGCGTACGCGGTACCC
>VAYK01000114.1 GCA_005884985.1 Actinomycetota bacterium
TGAGCCAGGCCCTCCGGCCCCAGGCGGACCGCAAGACGGACGAGCGCCGGCCAGAGCCGGCGATGCACGAAGGTCACCTTGCCGTCGACCAACGGGCAGACGAGGACCTCGCCGCTGTCGACGACGTGAGTGACGGCGTGGAAGATCTCGTGCCCCTTGGCGTGGCCCCACCAGCTTCCACGGATGCGCTCGCCGGCCACGAACTCGGCGAGGTTGGGCACGCGGCCGCGCGCGGACTGGAGGACGATGCCTTCGCGCTCGACGAAGGCGAGGGCGTCTCGCGCGTTCACCATTACAGCGGAACGCCGGTCACGACCGGCCCCAGGCAGACCCAACGTCCACCATCTCGGACGACACGGTACGTCGGCCGGCTGGTCGACGATCTGGTCCGCGCGAATCCTCCCGCGACCTCCACCTCGTCGGCGGCGATCCATCGAATCGGTCCCGACGTCAGCAGAGCGGCGGGCACCCGGGAACCGGCGAGATAGACGTCTCCCTCGACGATCGCGCACGCCTCCGCCGAGCGGATGTCGGGCAGGCTCTGGTGGAGCGCGTCCCGGACGGCCGCGCCGATCTCGCCCGCCTGGCCGTGAATCCGGACGCAGATGGGCAGGCGCTCCCCCGAGATGAATTGCTTGGCCTCGTAGCGAAGAACCGCGGCGTGGATCAGCGGCGCGACGTCGCCTTCAGGGGCAGGCGGAGGGCCACAGGCCATGGCGGCGGCCACGGCGACGAGGATCATTCGTCCGCCCATTCGTTCCACCCTACGCCGTCCTCGCCGCCTCTCTCCGCGCCACCGGGAATCGAACGCTGAACCGGCTGCCCTCTCCCCGCTCGCTGCTCACGGAGACGGTGCCGCCCAGGCTTTCGACCAGGTGCTTCACGATCGACAGGCCCAGCCCCGTGCCTCCTAGCTCGCGGCTGCGCGCCTTGTCCACGCGATAGAAGCGCTCGAACACGCGCGGCAGGTGCTCGGCCCCGATGCCCGGCCCGTCGTCGGCGACCTCGAACACGACCGTCCCCTCGTCCGCCCTGGCCGTGACGGACACGTGCCCGCCGCCGGGCGTGTACTTGAGCGCGTTCTCGACGAGGTTCTCCAGCACCCCGCGAAGGCGGTCGCGGTCGGTCTCGAACGCGGGCGCCTCCACGTGAGTGGTGACCTCGATCTGCTTGACCGCGGCCAGGCCGCCGAGGGCGCCCACGACCTCGTCCACCACCTCCTCCGGAGGGACGCGCTCCCAGGTGGGCGGCCGCTCTCCCGACTCCAGCCGCGACAGCTCGAGCAGATCCGACACCAGGGCGGCCATGCGGTCCGCGTGCGTCCGGATCTTCTCGAGGAAACGCCGGGCGGTGGGCGGCTCCTCCAGGCCGCCGTCCTCCAGGGCCTCCACGAAACCGCGGATGGACGTCAGGGGCGTGCGCAGCTCGTGGGAGGCGTTGGCCACGAAGTCCCGGCGCATCTCGTCCACGCGGCGGCGCTCGGTCACGTCCTGGAACGTCAACACGGCCCCGTGCGGCATCCCCTCCTGGCCCGGGAAGGGGCCGGCCTGCAGGGCGTAGATGCGCCGCAGGTGGTGGATGCGGACCTCCAGCGCCTGCGGCCGGCCCGTGCGCAGCGCGGCTTCCAGCGCGCGGCCCACCTCGGAATGACGGATCACCTCGACGTAGTGGCGGCCCAGGGCGTCCGGCAGGTCGAGGCTGCGCCGCAGGCTGTGGTTGGCCAGGATGACGGTGCCGCGATGGTCGACGGCGAGCAGGCCGCTGTCGATCGCGGAAAGGATGGTCTCGGTGCGGGCGCGCTCTCCGGCCAGCTCGTTGAGGCGGGCCTGGAGCTGATCCGCGGAGCGGTCGAGGATGCGCGCCAGCTCGCCGATCTCGTCCCGGCGCGAGATGCGCGTGCGCGCGGAGAGGTCGCCCGCGGCGAAGCGGTGGGCGGACTGCATCATCTCGCGCAGGGGGCCGGCCAGCGGCGCGGACAGCGCGATGGAGAGGAGGACGGCCACGGCGAAGGCCAGGGCCAGGGCCAGCGCGACCGAGCGCGCGACCTCGCGGGCCTGCTCCTCGACGCCGTAGAGCGGGAGGGCCACGCGCGCGACGCCGATGACCTGGCCCTCGTGGCGGATGGGGACGGCCGCGTAGAGCAGGTCCACGTCCACGGTCGCGCTGCGGCGAATGGCGGAGCCGGTCCCGCCGCGCAGGGCCTCCATGACCTCCGGGCGGTGGCCATGGTTCTCCACCGCGGCCAGCTCGGGACCGGAGAGCGACGAATCGGCCAGCACGCGCCCATCGGGCGCGATGATGGTCACGCGCGCGCTCACCTCCCGCGCGGCGCTGTCGACGAGGGCATCGATCTCGCCGGGAGAGGCGCCCTCGGCCAGCGGCCGCTCCACCACGCGCGCCATCAGGCGCGCCTCCGCCCGCAGCGTGTCCTGCGTGCGCTCGACGGTGCGCCGGCGCAGGTCGGGGCTCACGAGCACCAGCACGGCCAGGAGGGCGGCCGCGGAGGCGGCCACCGCCCCCACCGCGATCCGCTCGCGCAGGCCGAAGCGGCTCATTCGGCGTCTCGCGGGATGCGGTAGCCCAGCGACTTCACCGTCACGATGGAACCGGCAAAGGCGGGCATCTTCTCGCGGAGCCGCCGCACGTGCACGTCGACGGTGCGCGTGCCCTCGGCGTACGAATAACCCCAGACGTCCTGCAGGAGGGCCGCGCGGGAGAGCACGCGCCCGCGCGCGTCGATGAGCGCGGTCAGCAGCGCGAACTCCTTGGCCGTGAGGTGGACACGCTTGCCCGCGCAGCGCACGAGATGACGGGCGCGGTCCACCTCGACCAGCCCGATGGTGCTGACGTCGTCCGTCTCGTCCCTCCGCTCGAGGCGGCGGAAGAGGGCCCGCACCCGCGCCAGGAGCTCCTTGGGGCTGAAGGGCTTCACCACGTAGTCGTCCGCGCCCATCTCCAGGCCCACGACGCGGTCGGACTCGTCGCCGCGCGCTGTCAGCATCACCAGGGGTATGGAGGCGGTGGCCTTGTCGCGCCGGAGCTCGCCGCATACGGCGAGGCCGTCCATGCCCGGGAGCTGGATGTCGAGGATGATGAGCTGGTAGGCCCCGCGCCGGACTCTCTCCAGGGCGCGCTTGCCGTCGGCGACGGATTCCACGTCCCAGCCGTCCTTGGCGAGGTAGAGGGACACCAGCTCGACGATGTCGCCGTCGTCCTCGACGACGAGCGCCTTGCGCATGACGACACAAGGATAGGGCAGAATGAACGCGCGCCTCCTCGGGCGCCCGCGGAGGGAGGGCTGATGCGCGTGGTCGTGGCCGGCGGGACCGGATTCATCGGGCGCGAAGTCGTATCCCGCCTCCTCGAGGAGCGTGGGGTCGAGGTCGCCGTCACCACCCGATACCCGGAGCACCCGGATCCCTGGGACGGCCGCGTGCGCAAGATCCAGGCCTTCGCGGGCGACGTCGTGTCCCTCGGCAAGGCCTTCACCGGCGCGGACACCGTCGTGCAGGCGATCCAGTTCCCGAACCACCCCGTCGAGGATCCCTCCAAGGGCCGCACCTACATGGAGGTGGACGCGCACGGCACCCAGGTCGCGGTGGGGGTGGCGAAGAAGCTCGGCGTACGGCGTTTCGTCTATGT
>VAYK01000017.1 GCA_005884985.1 Actinomycetota bacterium
TGACCAAGGGGTACGCGATCGGCTCGGCGGCACTGGCGGCCCTTGTCCTGTTCAGCGCCTTCAAGATCGAGCTTGCCGACGAGGCGCCGGCCGGCTTCGACCTCGGCTCGCTGTTCAACTTATCGAGTCCGGCCGTGCTGATCGGGCTGCTGATCGGCGGCATGATGGTCTATTTGTTCGTCGCCCTGGCGATCGAAGCGGTCGGGCGGGCGGGCGGCCAGGTGGTCGAGGAGGTCCGCCGCCAGTTCCGCGACCACCCGGGGATCATGGAGGGCACCGAGAGGCCGGAGTACGGGCGAACCGTGGCGATCGTCACCGCCGCCGCCCAGCGGGAGATGATCCTGCCGTCGCTGATCCCGATCGTAGTGCCGCTGGTCGTCGGCCTGATCAGCGTCGACGCGCTCGGCGGCCTGCTGATCGGTGTGATCGTCGTCGGCCTGTTCGCGGCGATCTCGATGACCGCGGGCGGCGGCGCGTGGGACAACGCCAAGAAGCTGATCGAGGACGGCGCCTACGGAGGCAAGGGCTCCGAGGCCCACGCGGCCGCGGTCACCGGCGACACCGTCGGCGACCCCTACAAGGACACCGCGGGCCCGGCGATCAACCCGATGATCAAGGTTGCCAACATCGTCGCCATCCTGATCATCCCGATCGTTCACTTCTAGTTGTGGCCCTCGGGGCCAACCGCCTGGCCGCCGCTCGGACGACACTGCAGTTGACCCTGCTTCAGGGGGTCAACGTCGCTCTCGTCGCGCCGCGGGCTGGCTGCGCCTTGCCAGGACCTCGCCGTCCGTCGATCCGCAGGTAGGCTCGCGGCGAAATGAGCGCGGACGGCGAGCCGATCAATGTTGCCGACTACGAGCGGCTGGCTTCGGAGGTGCTCGATCCTGGGGCGCTCGGGTACTTCGCCGGCGGTGCGGCGGACGAGCGGACGCTGCGCGAGAACGTGGCGGCGCTTGCGCGCTGGCGGCTGCGGCCGCGGGTGCTCGTCGACGTCGCTGAGGTCAGCACCCGCACCACGGTGCTCGGCGAGCCGGCGATGCCGATCCTCGTGGCCCCGGTCGCCTTCCAGCAGCTCGCGCACCCCGACGGCGAAGCCGGGATGGCGCGTGCCGCCGCGGCCGTCGGGACCGTGATGTGCCTCTCGACCTTGGCCACGGCACGACCGCGCGAGGTCGCCGCCGCGGCGCCCGATACGGGGCTGTGGCTCCAGCTCTACTGCTTCCGCGACCGGGGGGTGACCAGGGCGCTGCTCGACGAGGCGATCGAGGCGGGGTTCCGCGCCGTGGCGCTGACCGTCGACGCCCCGCGCCCCGGGCGGCGGGAGCGGGACCTGCGTAGCGGCTTCCGGCTGCCCTCCGAGCTCAGCGTGCCGAGCGTCGTCGAGGCGACCGGGGCCCGGGATCCGATCAGCGTCGCGGACATCCTCCGCCTGGTCGATCCGGCGCTCGGCTGGGCGGACCTCGAGGCGTTGGTCGCGGACTCGAGCCTGCCCGTCCTCGTCAAGGGGGTGATGACGGCCGAGGACGCGGTGCTGGCCGCCGATCGGGGCGCGGCCGGGGTGATCGTCTCCAATCACGGCGGGCGCCAGCTCGACGGGGTCCCCGCCACCATCGACGTCGTCGGCGAGGTCGCCGATGCCGTCGGGGACCGCATGGAGGTGCTGATGGACGGCGGGGTGAGGAGGGGAACCGATGTGCTCACGGCGCTCGCCCTCGGCGCCCGGGCGGTGCTGGTTGGCAGGCCCGCCCTGTGGGGCCTCGCGGTGGCCGGGGAGCAGGGCGCCAGGCGGGTGCTCGAGCTGTTGCGCGACGAGCTCGAGCTGGCGCTGGCGCTGTGCGGCTGCCCGGTGCCCGAGGCGGTCTCAAGGGATCACGTGCGGCGCGCCTGAGAAGGGTGGTCGGGCCGCTTCGGCGCGTCCTATAGTCGGGTCGGATGGCTGAGCGAATTCCGCGGGAAGAGTCGCTTCGCCGCGTGCACGGCGTTGGGGCGCTGTTCTCGGCGGCCTACGGGAATGTCGGCTCCTCGATCTACTACGCGCTGGGGGTGGTCGCCAGCTTCGCGCTCGGCCTGACCCCGGTGACCTGCCTGATCGCCGGGCTGATCTTCGCCTTCACCGCCGCCACTTACATCGAGGCGACCGTGATGTATCCGGAGGCGGGGGGGTCGGCGAGCTTCGCCCGCCATGCGTTCAACGAGGTCGTCAGCTTCATTGCCGGCTGGGGCCAGATGCTCAACTACATCATCACGGCCGCAATCTCGGCCTTCTTCGTGCCCCACTACCTTGGGGTCTTCTGGCCGGCGCTTCACCACGGCCCCGGCGACGTGATCGCCGGCATCGTCCTGGTGGCGCTGCTGGCGGCGCTCAACGTCAAGGGAACCCAGGAGTCCTCGCGGCTCAACCTGGTGTTGGCGATCGGCGACCTCTGCACCCAGATCCTGCTGGTCGCGATCGGGATCGCGCTGGTGCTGAGCCCGTCGACGCTGATCGACAACGTCCACCTCGGCGTCGCGCCCACGTGGGGAAACGCCGCGCTCGGGATCGCGGTCGGGATGATCGCCTACACCGGAATCGAGACGATCTCGAACATGGCCGAGGAGGCGCGCGACGCGAAGCGAACCGTGCCCCGCGGCACCGAGCTGGTCGTGCTGGCGGTGCTCGGCCTCTACATCCTGCTCCCGGTCATCGCTCTGTCGGCGATGCCGGTGACCCAGAACGCCGCCGGCCACTACTCCACCGAGCTGGGCACGACGTTCGCCGGCGACCCGGTGCTCGGGATCGTCGACAACCTCGGACTCGGCTCCGGCCTCACGCACGCTCTGCGGATCTACGTCGGGATCCTGGCGGCGGTGATCCTGTTGATCGCCACCAACGCGGCGCTGATTGGCGTCTCACGACTGACCTTCTCGATGGGCCACTATCGCCAGCTCCCTGAGCGGCTGCGCCAGGTTCACCCTCGCTTCAACACACCCTACATAGCGATCATCGTCTTCTCGGGGGTCGCGGCGTTGACGATGGTGCCGGGCAAGACCGACTTCCTGGCCACCCTGTACTCGTTCGGCGCCATGCTCTCGTTCACGGTCGCGCACATCTCGGTGCTGCGATTACGCCAGCGCTTCCCCGACGTCAAGCGAGGCTGGAAGCCGCCCTTCAACTTCCGCTTCCGGGGGGTGGAGCTGCCGCTGACCGCCGTTCTCGGCGGCCTCGGCACGTTCTCGGCCTGGATCGTGGTGATGGCGCTCAACCTGCGCACGCTGCTGGTCGGCGCCGCCTGGATGCTGCTCGGGATCGCCGTGTACTACTTCTACCGCGACCACTGCGATCTGCCCCTGGCCCAGACCGTGAAGGTGGTGACGCCGGAGCCGCTGGGCGTCGAGGAGGTCGAGTACCAGAGCGTGCTGGTCGCCTTCGAGGAGGAGCCCTTCTCGGAGGAGGCGGTGGCGACCGCCGCCCGGCTGGCGGCGCGGCGGCGACGGGGGATCCACGTGCTGGCGATCGTCAACGTGCCCATCCATCTGCCGCTCGACGCGCCGCTCGAGGAGCGGGAGAGCGAGGCGCAGAGCAAGATCGAGCAGGCCAAGCTGATCGGCGGCATGAGGGTCACCGGGAGGGTGCAGAGGGTGCGCCCGGGCCAGGCGGGCCAGGCGATCGTCGAGGAGGCTCGGGCGATCAAGGCGGCCGCGATCGTGATGCAGCTTCGCTACCGCAACGGCACGCCGCTGTACGGCAAGACCCTGCAACACGTGCTCGCAGAGCGCCCCGTTCGCGTGATCGTCGCCGCCCAACCCGGGGAGAGCGTTCGGACCGCGGCCTAGCGGGGCCATTCTCGCCACGACACAGGGGATCTGAGCCGGCCTGGGCGGGGCCTAGAATCGGGCCGCAATGGCGCCACCCGACCAGCTTTACCGCGGCGTCACCCGGATCTTCTCGGTGATCATCGTCGGCTTCGGCGTCGCGATCCTCGTCGTCACCGTGGCTGCCGGGGGCGGTCCGCTGTCGACCGGTTTCCTGATCGGCCTGCTGTTCACCGCGCTCGGCGTCGCCCGCCTCTATCTGGCCCTGCGGTCAGGCAGTTGAGCGAGAGCCCGCCAAGCAAGCAGCCCCAGCAGGGAGGTGACGGCGGACCAGGACCCGACTCCGGCGGTCCCGGCCGCTGGCGGTTGCCCCTCGTGCGCCTCGGCCAGGGCCCACTGACGAGGCGCTTCCTCGGCGTTCCATGGCTGTTCGCGGTCGCCTACGCGGCGGTTGGCTTCTCGCTCTACTTCTCGATCGGCGTGGTGGCCGACCGCGGCCTCGGGCTGACGCCGCTGGTCTTCCTGGCCGCGGGGTTCCTGTTCGTGCTCGCGACGCTCAGCTACGTCGAGGGCGGCGCGATGTTCCTCGAGCGGGGCGGGTCGTCAACGCTCGCCCGCCACGCCTTCAACGAGCTGATCAGCTTCATCGCCGGCTGGGCGATCCTGATCGACTACATCATCGTCATCGCCTTGGCGGCGGTCTCGGTGCCTCATTACCTGAGCCCGATCTGGGGCGGCTTCACGCACGGGTGGGCGGAGATCACCGTCGCGGGCGTCGTGATCGCGTTCACGGCGGCCGTCAACATCGCCGGCTTCACCGGCCACGTCCGCCAGCGCCCGCTGATCGTCCTGGCGCTGGCCGACATCGCCCTGCAGCTCGCCGTGATCGCCGCCGGGGCGATCGTCGCCATGCACCCCGATCTGCTGACCGCGCACGTCCATCTGTTCACGACGCCGTCCGCCAGGCACATCGTCGAGGCGCTCGCGGTGGCCACGCTCGCGTTCGCTGGCATCGAGGCGGCCTCCGACCTGGCCCCCGACCTGGAGTGGGAGCCGCGGGATCTGCGCCGCGTCGTCAGCTCGACCGCCGTGCTCCTGCCCCTGATCTACGCCGGGATGGCCGCGATCGCGCTGATGGCGGTGCCTGTGGTTCCGGGCCCCCACGGGCTGCACACCGCGCTTGGCGAGCGCTTCATCGAGGAGCCGGTCCTTGGGGTGGTGAAGAGCTACGACCCGGCGTGGCTGTCCACCGTCCTGCAGGTGGCCGTGGTGGCGATCGCGCCCGCGGTGCTGGCCTGGGCGGCGAGCACCTCGATGCTGGGGCTGTCGCGGCACGTCTACGTGCTGGCCACCAACCGCCAGGTCCCGAGCTGGCTCGGCAAGCTCGGCAAGCGCTCCACTCCGTATGTCGCGATCTCGGCGGCTGCGCTGATCGCGTTCGGGATCGCCGTTCCGGGCGACGTCCGCTTGCTGGCGGGGATCTACGCGTTCGGGGCCACGCTGGCGATCGCCATCGCCCACCTGTCGGTGATCCGGCTGCGCTGGACGGAGCCCGATCGCGAGCGCCCGTTCCGGATGCCGTTCGACGTGGCGGTTGGGGGGCGCAACCTTCCGCTGCCGGCGATCGTCGGCGCGGTGCTGATGGTGCTGCTGTGGATCGCGGTGCTCACCTTCCGAGGAAACGCTCGCTGGGTGGGCGGCGGTTGGATGCTGTTCGGCCTGGTTGCCTACGTGGTCTACAGGCGCTTCGTGGAGCGGACGTCGCTGACCAAGCGCGTCTCGGTGCCGGAGGAGGCGCTGCGCAAGGAGGTGCGCGAGGCCGAGTACGGCAACATCCTGGTGCCGGTCTTCGGGACCAAGCTCGACGACGACATCGTGAGCACCGCGGGCCGCCTCGCCGACGCCGCCGACCAGCCGGGTGAGGAGCGCCCGAGGCTCGAGGTGATCTACGTGCTGGACCTGCCGCTCACGGTGCCGCTGGACGCCCCGGCGCCAACGGAGCGGTTGGAGGCCGCGGAGGCCGCGCTGAAGCGCGCCAAGGAGGTGGGCGAGGAATATGAGACGGTCGAGGTCGAGACGGACCTGGTGCGGGCGCGCAGCGTTGGCGCGGGGATTGTCGATGAGGCGCGACGCCGGAACGTCGAGTTGATCGTGATGGGCGGCGAGCCGCCAACCCGCGTGCGCGGCGGGGCGATCCTCGGCGGCATCGGAGGATCACGTCCGCCGGAGGTAGGCGAGGTGACCGAATACGTGCTCAAGAAGGCGCCCTGCCGGGTGCTGCTCACCGCCCCGCCCGAGGGTTAGTCCGGGTTAGTCGCTGGACGCCGGCTCAGTCGGCCCAGAAGTCCTGCACGGTCTCGGCGTCGCGGTCGTGATGGGGCCCGAAGACGAGCAGCTCGAGGCCGTCCGGCCCTGCCTCGAACGCCCGCGTCACGTGCGGCGCGACGCGGATCGCGTCCATGGGGCCGATCTCGACGACGTCGTCGTCGAGTCTCACCCGGCCGCTGCCCGCCAGCACGACGTTGACTTCCTCCGCCTCGTGGTGGCGATGCGCGAACGCCTGGCGCTTGCCGGGGCGCACGACGTGGTACGCCAGGCCGGTGGTCTCGGCCCCGAGGTCGCCGCGGGGGAAGCGCGCCTCCTGCGACTCGGAGAAGCCGTACTTGATCGCCATGTCCTCGACCTCGCGGAGGTTCCTGATCGCGTAGTCGCTCACCGGCGCCATGCTAGTGGTCTCCACTAGCCGGGGCCGTCGGCCGGCGGCGGGTAGCATCCAGCCAATGTTCATCCTGATCGTCGGCGCGGGTCGCGTCGGCTCGTCGCTGGCACGGGCGATGCTTCGAGACGGGCATCAGGTCTCGTGCCTGGACGAGGATTCGGAGTCGCACGCGCGGCTGGAGATCGGCCTGGAGAAGCCCTGGGAGGACATGGGGGGTCAGTTCACGGTCGGCACCGGGCTCGAGATCGAGGCGCTTCGGGAGGCCGGGATCGAGCACGCCGACGCCTTCGTGGCGGCCACCGACGGCGACAACACGAACATCGTCATCGCGCAGATCGCCAGGCGGCGCTTCAATGTGCCCACGGTGGTCGCGCGGATCCTCGATCCTTTCCGAGCCGAGTGGTACGAGCAGCAGGGGCTGCACACGATCTGCCCGACGCGGGTGGCGATCGAGATGCTGGAGGCCGAGGTCAAGGAAGCTGCCGCGAAGGTGGCGGGTGGCGCGTAGGGGGGCCGGATGTACGTGATCGTCGTCGGGGCGGGGAAGGTGGGATGGAATCTGGGGCGTGAGCTGCTCGAGAAGGATCACGAGGTGACTCTGCTCGAGAAGGACCGCAATCGTTACCTGACGGTCGAGCAGGAGCTCGAGCACTCGGTCCAGTACGGAGATGCGACCGAGCTGTGGGTGCTGGAGCGGGCGGGGATCTCGCGCGCCGACATGGTGATCGCGGTCACCGGGGACGACGAGGACAACGTGCTGATCTGCCAGGTCGCCAAGGAGAAGTACATGGTCGAGCAGATCATCGCCCGGGTGAACAACCCCCGGAACAAGCAGTGGTTCGAGCTGCTCGGGATCAGACCGGTTGTCTCGGCGACCGACTTGATCCTGCGCCTGATCGAGCACGAGGTGCCGAGGTACGGCCTGGTCCACCTGCTGGACCTTCCGCAGGAGCGCTTGGAGATCATCGAGTTGCTGTTGGGCGAGGATTCGCCGGTGGCCGGCCAGCGGGTGGGGGACCTGGAGCTGCCGGAAGGGAGCCTGTTGATCTCTGTGCTGCGAGACGGCACCGGCTTCGTGCCCGGTCCCGACACGGTGCTGGAGGTGGGCGATGAGGTGCTCGCGGTGCTGGAGGCCCGGACGGCGGGTCGGCCGAATGATCGCGGCGGGCGGATGAACCACCGCAGGTTCGACTACCTGCTGATCGGCGGCGGCATGGCGTCCGCCCACTGCGCCGCGGAGGTGCGAAAGCGCGAAGCGGAAGGGTCGATCCTGCTGGTGGGGAGAGAGCCGGATCCTCCGTACGAGCGTCCGCCGCTGTCCAAGGAGTACATGCGCGGGGAGAGCAAGCGGGAGGACGCCTTCGTGCACGGGGCGGACTGGTATGAGCAGAACGATGTCGAGCTGCTCAGTGGGGCGAGCGTCATGTCCCTGGACCCCGGGGCGCGGACGGCGAAGCTGCAGACCAAG
>VAYK01000115.1 GCA_005884985.1 Actinomycetota bacterium
TTTCGTTCGGGGGCTCAGATGAGGGAGCAGAGGGCGTCGTCGAGCCGGTGGGGGCGGTCGAGCCCCCCGTGGCCGGGACGCTCGAGGCGGCGGAGAGGCTCTCAGGGGACGAGCCGGTGCCGGCGATCGTCGTCGCGGTCGAGGAGGTTGCCCCGGATGAGATAGTTCCCAGCTTGGCGCTCTTCGGCAGGCTGGTGAAGTGCATGCGGAACGGGTTCTTGCTCTTGATCTGCTCGAGGCGCTTGCGGTAGTTGGTCGCGCCGAGCTGCTGGGTGAGCACCGCCGGCGAGGTGGCGGCGGCGCGCGACCGGGACCGCGATCAGCGCGAAGATCAGCCCCAGGACGGGCAGCAGCAGCCTCCGGTCCCGCATGTCGCGGTAGAGGTTGTTCAGGAACGCCGGTGTCTGGATCTTCTTCATGGCGTCGTCGTCGGCGGGGGCGAACCGGGGACGGGGCTGGACGTTGGAGTCGAGGTGGCCGTCGAGGCGGGCGTTGTGATCGCCGGCGCCGGAGCTGTGGGAGTGGCGCCGGCGGTGATTCCCTGGTCGGCCGGCGTCAGGTAGGTGGTCACCGACAGGTCGGCGGTCAGCGTCGGGACCAGGCTGACGCTATCGGTCCCCCCCTGGATCGGCGCGAGGGTGAACGCGTCCACGGTGAGCAGGCGGCCGTGGACGTTGACCGCGCCCTGCGCCGTCCGGACCATCGAGTCGAGCCGCTTCAGGAAGTCCGCGATCTGGAAGAACTGGCCCGTGAACTTGAGGTCATACGGCATCACCGGCAGCCCGGCGTGGCCAACCGAGGCGCCGATCGGCAGCGTCGCGGCGGCGGCCTCGGTCGGGCCAGCGGTCGGCTCCGACAGCACGGCTCCGGCCGATCCCGAGGGGCTGGCGCTCGTCGTCCCGGTGGAGCTCGCGTCCGTGGAGCTGGTCGAGGTGGCCGGGTCCGGTGCGGTCGGGGTGGTCGAAGCGGCGGCCTCCGAAAGGTCAATCGACTGGAACCCGACTCCGGAGCGGTCGGCGATCCGCTGCAGCTGGACCAGGAGGCTCGCCTGGTCGCCGTCCTGCGGCACCGCCTTGCCGAGCACGACGAGCTTGCGGTAGTCGACCGGGAACGACTTCCGCTCCTGCTCTCCGGCCGCGGCCGCCTGCTGCGCCGCCTCGAGTTGGGAGTGAAGCTGGCCCACGTCGTCCTTGAGGCTCGCCGCCCGCTCGCGCTTCGGGCCCAAGACGACCATCCAGAAGGCGACCATCAGCCCGATCACGACCAGCGAGAGCACGATCGTCAGCTCGTTCCGCCTCATGGCCCGGTCCCGGTCCCCGGGATGAACGCGTCCACGGCCTTGTGGCCCTAGGCGGTCTTCTGGGCCGCCGAGTCCTTCTGCTGTTGAAGCTGCTGCTCGGCATCGGAGACCTGGCTCTGGTCGCCGTTCGTCGTCTGCGTCGTCTGCGTCGCGGGCGTGGTGGGCGCCGTTGGCGCAAGCCCCTGGGTGGTCGGGTCGATCTGGACGGCGTCGAATGCCGCGACGACCTCGAACTGGGAGACGAAGTTGCGACTGGAGCACCCCTCGGTGCCCGCGGCCGTTGACGCGCCGCCGGCCGCGCCCGTCCCGCCGGAGCTCGCGAGATCGGGGGCGAGGAACCTGGCCACCGCCTCATGGCCCGCGGCACAGCCCTCGATGTGGAGCGACGGCCCCGCAACGCTCTCGGAGCCACTGGGCGAGGTGGAGGTTGCCGACGAGCTGGAGCTGGCCGATGCCGCGCCGGGTGAGACCGACGCGCTCAGGTTCGTGAGCCAAACGTCGTGCGGGATCACGATCGCCAGCTCGCGGAGGACGCGCTCCCAGTCGAACCGACTCTGGGCGAGGCTGGCCACGGTCTGCTCCCTGGCTCGCTGCAGGGAGGCAAAGTCGGCAAACGACCGCGTGCGATCCGCCTCCGCCTGCGCCGCGGACACCTGCGCCTCGAGACTCGACTTCTCGGACGTGCGATCGGAGATCTGATTGTTGGTGAGCACGATGCCAGTGACCGCGACCAGGGCCACACCGAGCACGGCGACCACGACGTACGCCAGCGACCCGGTGCGCATCGGCGCCTTCTCGCCACGACGCTCCTCAGGGGGGATCAGGTTGACCGGACGCACGCGCTACTCCCCGAGGGCGAGGCCGAGGGACAGGGTCAGCCGGGCCGACGTCCGCTGATCCAGGTGCGCGAGAGCGCGCGGTCGGCCGAGCTCGAATCGCTGACCGAGGTCGCGCTGGAGGCGTTGCATGAGCCCGGGGATCGTGGTCCCGGGACCGCAGGCGACGATGCCCTCGATCGGTATCGCGCCCTCGGTGGCGGCGTAGTACTCGAGCGACAGGCGAAGCTCGTCCACGAGGCGCGCGGCGCCCTCCGCGAGCGAGTCGCGCGCGGCCGAGATCGTCTCGTCGTCGCCCTCGATCCCGTCGACCGGGTTGGTGAGGCCGACGTGGACCAGCCACTGGCGGGCATGCTCGAGGGTGAGCGTGCGCCGCTCGGCAAGCTTCTGGGCGATCCCCTCGACCCCGAACGGCGAGACGCGGGTGAACAGGCAGGTCGAGCCGCGGGCCACCGCGAGGTTGGTGACGTCGCCGAGGTTGCAGTACAGCTTCGCCGGGACGCCCTCCCGCGCCGAGGCGGTCGCCGAGCCCTCCCCACCGAGATGCTGGGAGATCGGGAATAGGACTCGCCGGCGAGGGCCCGGATCATCCCGAACGCGGACAGGTCGATCCCCACCGGTCGCAGGCCGGCGCGGCTCAACGCCTGCATCAGCCCGCCGAGCATGTCGCGCCGCGCCGCCACCGCGACCACGTCGACCTGGCGCTCGCCGTTCTCGCCGGTCGCATAGCCGACGACCTGCCAGTCGAGCACCGCCTGCTCGAGCGGCATCGGGATGTGGTCCTGGGCCTGGAAGCGGATCGCCGTCTCGAGCTCCGTGTGGTCCTCGATCAGCGGCAGGCGCAGGGTGCGCACCGCGACGCGCTGGCTCGCGAGGCCCACGCGGACGGTCTTCGAGAGCTTGTGCTTGGAGAACAGCTCCTTGAGCGCCTGGCCCAGCGCCTCGGGGTCGGACACCTCCCCCTCGCTGAAGGTGCCGGGGCCGAGGGAGGCCATGCCGAACTTGGTGACCGCCGAGTCGCCGTTGGAGGCGACCTCGGTGGCAGCCACGCTGCCGGCCTCCACGTCGAGACCCACCACTGCCTTGCTCTTTGTCGTCGAAAGCATCCTTGCTCAAGCCCGCAGACGCAGAACCCCTGCAGGTGGTCAATCGGCGGAAACCGGCGATCCCTTGAAGTCGAGGGCGACGCCTGGACGGCGCGTCGCTAACCGGGGAAGAAGGCGTGCAGGTACCAGTCGACGATCGCGTCGCCGTACCACAGCCCGACGATCCCGCCGAGCGCCAGGAAGGGCCCGAAGGGGATCGCCTGCTTGCGCGCGACGGCCCCCTTTCGGGCGATCATCGCGAGCCCCACGAGGGCCCCGGCGGCGAAGCCGACGAGGAGTGCGGGGGCCACGGCCCGGCCTAGGTAGAGGCCCATTACGGCAACGAGCTTCACGTCACCCATACCCATCCCGCGCGGATAGGCGAGCGCGATCAGGAAGAGGAAGCCGCCCGCGGCGGCGGCGGCGATCCCGCGCTCGGCGAGGCTCGACGGGTCGCTCGCCGCGGCGATTCCCACCCCGATGACGGCCCCGACGACCAGGACGGCGTTGGGGATCACCCGTCGCTCGAGGTCGGTGAGCGTGACGATGACGAGCAGCGCGCAGAGCGCCAGGCCCAGGGCGAGCTCGCCGGCGTCGGCGGTGCCGAGGATCAGGACCGTCGCCGCGAACAGCGCGGCCATCGCCAGCTCGGTGAGCGGGTAGCGCACCGGGATGCGTTCGCCGCAGCTTCGGCAGTGGCCCCGCAGAAGCATCCACGAGAGGACCGGGATGTTGTCGTACGCGGCGATCGTCTCGCCACAGCTCGGGCACTTCGAGCGGCCGGTGACGAACGATTCGCCGCGCGGCACGCGGTACGCCACCACGGTGGCGAAGCTGCCGAGGATCATTCCGGCGGGAAGGGCGATGATTGCTGGCACTGTCTCGTCGAATCTACGTCGCTTGGATTGGCCCGCGGCCTCGCGACCTACATCGACCAATCGCCGGTCGAGGTTGAGCGCCCCCCGGCGGCGTGGATCAAAACGGCAATTGCGAGTGAGTGTCCACCACCAGGCGGGTGTCGTACGTCGGGTGGTCGTACATGAACTGAAGCCCGGCGCCGTTACAGGAGCCAGATACCGGGCACGTGCCCTGGCGCTCGACGGCGATGGCGACACCGAGCCGCGATCCTTCGGGGATCTGCACGGAGCCACCGCCAGGTGCCCGGAGGTTGAGCGAGATGTCGTTCTCAACCCACTGCGAGCGATCCCAGGACGTCTTCGAGTAGGCGAAGTACGGGGTGCCGGTGGCAGGGTTCACGGCGAGCGTGTCGCTCACCGTCCCGCCGCTCACAGACCGGCTGAAGACCCAGATGCAGATCTTCCCCGGCTGAAGCGCTCCGTTGATGGTCTGCGTCCACAGGTCGAGCTCGGCCCTGCCGTCGAGGGTGACGGTGCCGGTGCCGCTGGGGATCTGCGGAGAGAGCCACTTATGCAGGTAGAACTGTGGCGTCGGGCCCAAGGTCTGGAGGCTCGAGGAGCTTGAGATGTCGGTGAGGCAGCTCCCACCGCCGATCGTGTTGGCGGGAACCGTCTCCTGGACGCCCTTGTCCTGGTCGGGGTTCTGGGCGGGCTCGACATCGGTCGCGTAGTCGTAGAGCGGTGCCTGGCTGTCCGGCACGCCGTTGTCGAATGGGCCGGCCTGCGTCAACATCAGGTCCGGCGCGCCGGCGGTGTCTCCGGTCTGGAGCCCGTCGCTGCAGCGGCCGAGAGTGTTGTGCGTCAGGTGATCGGCTGACACTGACTGGCGGCTGGGCAGGTTGCACGGCGTGTCGGTGAGCCAGAAAGTCCATGGCTCTGCGGTGTTGTTCGACGTGCCACCGCCGCTGCCATCCCGCCCGACGCAGTCTGGGCGAGCGTGATCGCGACCACGACGTGCTTGAACCATTCCACCTGCTGGCCGTTGTAGGAGTCGCTGCTCGCTTGATGGGCGCAGTTCGAGCAGCTCGCCTGGGGCTCCCAGACGACGTAGCGATAGATCTGACCCTTGACGTTGCCGCTCTGAAACGGCGTCGGGCCCGGATCCACCTTCCCGCACTTCGCGGGATCCGCCGAGCAGGTGGGCAGCGCGCCGCCGGTCTCGTTCGAGTGGCCGCCGTTGTAAACGAGGTTCCAGTTGCTCGCGGCTCCGGTTCGGTCGACGTTGAACTGAGCGCCCGACACGCGCGAATTCGGGCTCGTCGGGTCATTCGAAGGGGCCGGGGCAGCGGTCAGTGCGACCTGTGCGTAGGGGAGCTGCTTGACCACCTCCATCTCCTGCTGAAGGCGGTCGCTCACGACCTGGCTCTGCTGGGCTCGGTAGTTGCTTCGGGAGGCCGAGTCGACCAGCCCTAGGATGGCGAGCGCGCTGATCGCCAGCAGGAGGGCGGCGACGACGACCTCGATCACGGTGAACCCCGCGTCCGCGCGCGCCCCAGATGCCCTTATGTCGCGCGCGGCGGCGGTCATCATGAGGTCCGGTTGCGGAGCGCGGCGCCGTCGCTGAGTGTGATCGCGTTGTGGCCCTGCTGCGACGGGAGGATGAGCGTGACGCCCACGTACGTCGCCGCCGTCGCGCTGGGCGAGTAGCTGAAGACGTTGTTGGTGGACAGCCCGGAGACCACCTGCGTGGCCGAGGTGGGCGAGGTGCCGTCCGGCATCGCGAGGCGCCGGGTGCAGGCACCGCCGCTACAGGCATAGGTGACCTGGCATTGCGTCGCCGTGGTCGCCGAGGCGCCGCTGCAGGTGCTCTCGACGTAGGTGACGATCGAGAGCTGCGACGTCGACGCATTCGAGATCGTGGAGCCCTGTCGCAGCTCCCTCACCATCCGCTCCATCGTCGTCCGCGCCTGCGCGATCGCGTGGGCCTGGGCGTCGATTTGCGGCTGGCTGCGGATGCTGGCGGTGAACGCCATCACGGCCCCGCCGATCACGATCATCGAGAGCACGGTGGCGAGCAGCATCTCGACAAGCGTGAAGCCGCCAGGCTCCATGAGGATCTCGCGGCCGCGTACGCGCATGCCCCGCATCTCCACTCAGCAGCCCGAATTGGGTGGGGAAGCTGGCGCCGCGCTGCAGTCGACGAACCTGCTCACCACGTAGTGCGGAGCCGAGCCCGGCAGGACGACGGTCCGCGAGATGTTGTCGGTCACAAACTTGGCGTTTTGGTCCAAGTGGACCGATTGGCCGGCGATCACGCCGCAGTACGTGGAGTTGCTGTTCATCTCGATCTGCGTGAGCGGCCCATACAAGACGAAGTTCTGCACGCACGCTGCGTTCTGGTCGCTGTTGCTGCTCATCAGCACGCCGGAGGGGATCGTCGTCGAGCCCACGAAGTAGATCGAGATGTTCAGAGCCGATGGGTCGCCCGTGTTGCCTGAGGCAGTGATTCGCGTGTTGCTCTCCAGCCACATCTGCGCGGTCTGCTTCTGACTTGTCCCGGAGCTGGCGTCATAAGCCGGCAGGCCGCAGTGCTCCGGGGAGTCGAAGAAGATCCTCACCTTCTGGTCGGGGGCCACGTAGAGGGTCGAGTTCTGCTGCATCGTCAGCTTGCACAAGCTGTACGTCGTTCCGGTCAGCGTGAGGCTGGTCTTCTGGCCCGTCAGGCTGAGCTGCCGGGTGCTCGGATTCCACGTCACGTCGTTCTTGTTGCCGCTGATCAGGTCCTTGGGGATGGGCTGGGGGTTCGCGCTTGACTTCGCATTCGTGATCCGGACGTTGTCGTTGTTCGTCGCCGCGTCGCCCTGGTTGACCGGCGGCAGGGTGAGGCTCTGATGCCCGACGGTTGACACCGCGATCGGATTGGTGCAATCCGCGCCCGCGTAGTACCCACCGCTGCCGCTCAGCGTGCCGTCAGGCCCGACGGTGGAGAGCCCACAAAGCTGGGTGCTGGTCGAACCCAAGCTGATGTTGCCGCCTGCGGAGGACGGCGATTGGACTATGGCGTTCGAGTCGAGGGCGATGTTCGTCTGCGACTTCAAACCCGCGTCGAGGAAGATCTGCTGGCCGCTGGAGGACTTGGCGAGCACGTCGACACGCCGCGTGACCCCATTGGTGTTGCCGATCGAGACGACCTGAAGCGTGCCGGCTTGGGCGCAGGTGCTCGGCCCGGGCGGGCCAGATGGACACACCTGGTAGGTGTAGGTGCCCGTTCCATTGGCGCCCGTCACAGGCTGGCACCAGCCGCCACTCAGCGGAGTGCGTGGCTGCACCGTGTTCGGGGGGTTGGAAACGGGCACGTAGCAGACCGGGATGGCCTGCCCGTTGCTGTCGGACGGTGGTGTGACGACAGTCAGCGCAGACTTCGTGCGTTGATCTCGGACGGTTCCGCCCTGTGCCTGGATCGAGGCGACAAGGCCAACGGTGACGATCGCGAAGGCCGCGAGCAGCATGAACATCACCATGGGCACGGCAAAGCCGCGCTCTTCCCGCCTCAGCCTGCGAGCGCCAGCGACCCTGCTTGCCAAACGATCACGCATGCGTCCCCTTCCTAGATCGGCGGAGTCCCACGCGCCATGAGCTGCCGGAGGAGGCTTCATACGGCCGTGGAGACGCGAATACGCCGGGACGCGCACCGCCGCAACGGGACGCACAGGCCCGGCTGCCCCCACATCAGCGACGAAGGGCGGGCCCCAGGGCCCGCCCTTCGCAACTTCTGACGGCTGTGTCAGATGCAAGGTACTGTGAGGCCTACGAGCCCCAGTCGCCGCTCGTCGGACACCCGTCCTTGCCGGGCCCGGTGGGCGGAACGCCCGCGCCGGTCCCGCACCTCAGGGACGTGGTGCCGTTAGCGGCACGCGAGATCTGGAACAGGTTCCCGTTCGGCGAGGTCGACTTCACCTGAACCGTGTAGGTGTTGTCGGTCGCGGCGGCGGGAAGGGTGAGGTTCGTACCCGCGTTGTTCAGCGTCGGCTCGATGGTCGTCAGATCGGCCACCGCAACGCCGGTGTACTTACCGTTGTTGTCGGTTGCGAACGTCTCCATCGCCGTCTCAGCCGTCCGTACGGACGACTTCGCGTCGGCGTCCTTCGCCTTGTTCCTCTGGTTGAAGAAGGCCGGAATTGCGATCGCGGCCAACAGTCCGAGAATGAGCATGACGACCAGGAGCTCGACCAGTGTGAAACCGGACTCGTCCCGCGCCATCCCCTGCCGGAGCTTGAGGATCATTAGTCCCTCCTTGGACCCACTACTTTCCCGCCAGAGCCCGTGAACCGCAAGCCGGCCCGGTGTCTTGTGACCCCGGCGGCAACCCGGCTGACTCCATTTGCAGCGGAGCCCCGTGGCTTTGCGCCCCCACCTCGCGATGGGTTTGCCTTTATGCGCCAGGGCGCTGGCACTTACGTCTCCCTTAGTCGGTTTCTGGTAGGCAGGCCTTTAGTTCCGTAGGTGGTACATCCGTTTAGCTAGGGCCTGACCCCTAGCTGGGGCGTGACCCCTAGGTGAGCTCGACCGGAATGATCGTGACGCCGAGCGTTCGTCCGCCGCGGATCAGCCGCACCTCCAA
>VAYK01000116.1 GCA_005884985.1 Actinomycetota bacterium
CAGGAGGGTGGTCCCGGCGGTGAGCGCGATCACGATCAGGAACACCTTCGCGAAGGTGAGCGTGCCGACGACGCTCGTCCCCGCCTGGTTCTGGAAGGACTGGAACAGGAACACGTAGCCGAGAGACTGCGCGAAGGCGAGCGCGACGGTCAGGTACCGCGTGTATTGGGTGATCTTCTGTTGTCCGACCTCGCCCTCCTTCTGGAGCCGCTCGAGCGAGGGCACGACCACGGTCAAGAGCTGCAGGATGATCGAGGCCGTGATGTAGGGCATGATCCCGAGCGCGAACAGCGACAGCCGCGACAGGCTGCCGCCGCTGAACAGGTTGAGAAAGCCGAGGATCGAGTTGCCCGAGAAGTTCGACTCGATGTCCTTGACCGTGTTGAGGTCGACGCCGGGCGACGGGATGTAGGCCCCGAGCCGGTAGAGCAGCAGCATCGCCGCCGTGAACGCAAGCTTCTTGCGAATCTCGGGGACCTTGAAGGCGTTGGCGATCGTCTGAAGCATCGAACTACTTCGCGGAGTCGTCGGCCTCGCCTGCGGGCGCCGTCGGCTTGATGATTTCGCACCTGCCCCCGGCCTTCTCGATCTTCTCCTTGGCCGAGGCGCTGAAGGCATCGACGCGGACGGTGAGCTTCTTGGTCAGCTCCCCGCGCCCCAGCACCTTGACCGGGTGGCGGCGCTTGGCGAGCCCCGCAGTACGCAGGGTCTCGGGCGTCACCTCGTCGCCGGCGCCGAAACGGGCCTCGAGGTCGGCGACGTTCACCGGCTGGGTGTGGGTTCGGAACTGCTCGAAGGGCATCGACATCTTGCGACGCGGGCCGCGTAGCTTGCGGGTCCGCATGTGGATCGGGTTCTGCCCCCCCTCGTAGCCGGGCTTGAGCTTGTTGCCCGAGCGGGCGCCGGCCCCCTTGTGGCCACGGCCAGCGGTCTTGCCGAGACCCGATCCGGCGCCGCGGCCAACCCGCTTTCGAGGCCGGCGCGAGCCCGGCTTCGGGCGCAGCGAATGGAGCGCGATCTCCGGTGGGGCGAGGCGAGGAGTCATCGCCGTTCCTCCTGGACCTCCACCATGTGGCCTACGATCCTGAGCATGCCGCGCAGCTCAGGACTGTTGGCCCGCCTGGACTCGCGGCCGATCCGACCAAGCCGGAGGGAGCGAAGCGTCCGGCGCTGCTTGGGGCTTGCTCCATTGGCGGAGCGCGTTTGCTTGATGACGAGCTCAGCCACCTGAATTACCCGGCCGGCTCCTGATCCAACTTGGCACGCGTGCCTGTCTCGGAGCCGGCGGTTTCGGGCACCGGCGGGGCGGCGGGTTCGGGCGCTTGGTCGCCACCTTCGGCGAACTGGCTCTCAGCGTCGGTGGCCTTGGCGCCGTTCTTCTGAATGCCGAGCACCTGGTTGACGGTCAGGCCGCGGAGCTTGGCGACCTGCTCCGGACGGCGCAGGCCCATCAGCCCCTGCATGGTCGCCTTCACGAGGTTGATCGGGTTCTGCGTGCCGATGCTCTTCGTCAGCACGTCGCGGATCCCCGCCAGCTCGAGCACCGCGCGCACGCCGCCGCCGGCGATCACACCTGTGCCGGGGCTTGCTGGACGAAGCACGACGTGGCCGGCGCCGAATCGCCCGATGATCCGGTGCGGGATCGTCTGGCCGTACATGGGCACGCGGATGAGGCTCTTGCGCGCGTTCTCGACCGCCTTCTGGATTGCCAGCGGCACCTCGCGCGCCTTTCCGTACCCGATCCCGACCACGGAGCCCTCATCGCCGACGGCGACCAGGGCGGTGAACGAGAAGCGCCGGCCGCCCTTGACGACCTTGGCGACGCGATTGATCTCGATCACCCGCTCCTGCAGGTCGAGGCCCTGCGGGCTGACTGTCTCGATCTCGTGATTCATGCGGGGAATCAAGGTAGCGGGTTAGAAGCTCAGCCCGCCCTCGCGAGCACCCTCGGCGAGGGCCCGGACGCGTCCGTGGTAACGGTAGCCGCCGCGGTCGAAGACGCAGGTCTCGATGCCTGCCTGCTTGGCACGCTCGGCGAGCAGCTCGCCCGCCCGCTTCGCCTGCCCGATCGACTCCAGTCCGCGCAGCTCGGTCTCCGTCCAGGCCACGGCGACCAGGGTGCGGGCCTCGTTGTCGTCGATCAGCTGCGCGAACACGCCGCGGTTGGAGCGGAAGACCGACAGCCGGGGACGCTCGGCGGTTCCCCGGACCTTGGCCCGGACCCGCCGGCGGCGACGCAGCCTCTGCTGCGGCTTGGTGAGGACCGCCATTGGTTACGCTCGCTTTCCAACCTTGCGGCGCACGTGCTCGCCCGCGTACCGGATGCCCTTGCCCTTGTACGGCTCAGGCGGGCGGGAGCGGCGGATGCGCGCAGCGATCTCACCGACCAGCTGCTTGTCGATGCCCCTTACCACGACCTGGGTCGGAGCTGGCACCTCGAACTCGATGCCCTCGGGAGCGGTTACCGAAACCGGGTGTGAGTAGCCTACGTTCAGCTCGAGCGCCTTGCCCTGAAGGCGCGCCCGGTAGCCGACTCCCTGGATCTCGAGCCGCTTCTCGAAGCCCTCGGTGACGCCCTGGACCATGTTCGCGATCAGGCTGCGAGTCAGACCGTGCAGGGCGCGGTGCTCGCCGCGATCGCTCGGCCGCTCGACCGTCAGCGTGGCACCGGGGGCTTCGCTCCCCTCGGCCCCGTCTCCGGTGGAGCGTTCATCCCGCGTGATCTTCATCTCCCGGCTCACGGTCTGGCTCAGCTCCCCCTTCGGCCCCTTGACCGAGACGAGGTTGGCCTCGACCTCGACCGTGACGCCGTCCGGGACCGCGATTGGCTTTCGTCCGATGCGGCTCATCGGATCACCAAATGTAGGCCACGACCTCGCCGCCGACGCCACGCTGCCTCGCCTCGTGGCCCGTCATCACGCCAACCGAGGTCGACAGGATCGCCGTGCCCATCCCCCCCATTACGCGCGGGATCTCCTCGTGCGTGACGTAGCGACGCCGCCCTGGACGCGACACCCGCTTCAGCCCCGTGATCACCGTCCCGCGCCCGTCCGTGTACTTGAGCTTGATCCGGATTGCCTCGCCCACCGGGGTCGGCTCGACCACGTAGTCGCTGATATAGCCCTGCTCGGCGAGGATCCGGGTCATCTCCTTCTTGAGGCGCGACGCCGGCACCTCGACCTCCGCGTGCTGCGCGGCGATCGCGTTGCGAACGCGAGTCAGGTAGTCGGATATCGGGTCGGTCACCATCGGCGTGGTCCAGGCCTGATCACCAGCTGGACTTGGTCATCCCGGGGATGTACCCCTTGTGCGCGAGCTCCCGCAGGCACAGTCGGCAGAGGCCGAACTTGCGATAGTAGGCACGCGACCGCCCGCAACGGCGGCAGCGGCTGTAGCCCCGGCTCTTGTACTTCGGCTTGCGCCGCTGTCGTACGACTTGTGAGGTCTTGGCCATTATCTATTCCTCGGAAGACTCGGCTTCGCCTTCGACTTCCTCGGACTTCCCGTCCTCGGAAGGGCCTGGTTCGCCCTCTTCGCCTTCTTCCTCCTCTTCCTCTCTGACGCGCTTCTTGTACGCCTCGGGGTTCTCTTCCTTGAGCTGCTCGAGAGCGGCCGCCTCGGCCTCGGCGCGCCTGCGCGCCGCCTCTCTGCGCCGCTCCTCCTCCTCGGCCTCGTGGTCGACCTCGCCCGGCCGCCCCTCCGCCGAGAAGGGGAATCCGAGAGCGAGCAGCATCTCGAAGGCTTCCTCGTCGCTCGAGGCGGTGGTCGTGATCGTCACGTCAAGTCCCCGGACCTCGTCGATCGAGTCGTAGTCGATCTCGGGAAAGATCAGCTGCTCACGGATCCCCAGCGAATAGTTCCCGCGCCCGTCGAACGAGCGTGGGTTGAGCCCACGGAAGTCCCGGAGGCGTGGAATCGCGATCGAGATCAGCCGGTCGACGAACTCCCACATCCGCGCCCCCCGCAGCGTCACGGCGACGCCAACCGGCATCCCGGCGCGAACCTTGAACGAGGCGATCGACTTGCGGGCGCGCCGCACGTTCGGGCGCTGTCCGGAGATCACGCCGAGCTGCTCGGTCGCTGCCTCGAGCACCGAGGTCGTTTGCTTGGCGTCGCCGATGCCCATGTTGACCGTGACCTTCTCGAGGCGTGGGACCTCCATGCGATTGCGGTAGCCGAACTTGGCCGTCAGCCGCTCGACCGCCTCGCTCTCGAAACGATCGCGCAACCTCGGCGGCGGGGCCGCGCGCTGTGCTTCTGTCGTAGTCGCTTCCATCGATCCGTACCTACTCGATCGCGTTGCCGGTGCGCTTCGCGTAGCGCTCGCGTTTGCCCTCCTGGGTAGCGCGGACGCCGACGCGGGTCGGCTTGTTGTCGGTGGGATCGAGCAGCATCATGTTGGAGACGTGGATCGGGCCCTCCTTCTCGATGATGCCGCCGGCCTGGGCGCTCTTCTGGGTGTCCTTGATCGAGCGCGGGCGCTGATGGCGCTTGATCATGTTTAGTCCCTCGACGTACACGCGCCGCTTGGAGGGATCGGTGCGGAGCACCCGGCCCGTCTTGCCGCGGTCCTTGCCGCCTGTGACGACCACGCTGTCGTCCTTGCGGATCTTCATCGACTTGGCCATCGCTAGCAGTGCCTCCT
>VAYK01000019.1:0-8703 GCA_005884985.1 Actinomycetota bacterium
GCAGCGGGAGAACAGGTCGAGCAGGGCGGGGCCGACGCTGGATTCCGACGGCGCCACCCCGGGCCGGTCGGCGTTGGTCGAATCGCCGCACAGGCACAGGACTCCCTCCCGCCCCAGCTCGGCGAGCCGCGAGACGTCGGCCGGCCTGCCGTCCACCGGGGTCTGGTCGAACTTGTAGTCGCCGGTGATCAGCAGCGCGCCGAGCTCGGTGCGCAGGACGACCGCTCGCGAGTCGGGAATCGAGTGCGACATGTGGATCAGCTCGAGCTCGAACGGGCCGAGGCGCACCCGCTCGCCGGCGTCCAGCACCTCGAGGGGCGCGTCGCGGAGCCGGTGCTCCTCGAGCTTCGAGCGCACAAGCCCAATTGTCAGCGCACCGCCGTAGACGACCGGCGGCATCCCGATCTCGCGCAGAACGAAGGGCAGCGCCCCGACGTGATCCTCGTGCCCATGGGTGAGAACGATCGCCTCGATGTCGTCGGCCCGATCGCGAAGGTAGGAGAAGTCCGGCAGCACCAGGTCGATTCCCAGCATGTCGGTGGTCGGGAACATCAGCCCGGTGTCGACCACGACGATCCGCCCGTCCTGCTCGACGGTGGTCATGTTCTTGCCGATCTCGCCGAGCCCCCCGAGCGGCAGGACACGAAGCGGAGCCGTCAACCGGCGGTGCCCTCGCCTGGCGCCAGGTGCTCGGGCACTAGCCGGTCGCGCCCCCGGCGACCAGGAGGCCATGCCGCTCCAGCGCCGTCCTGACTGCGACCCGCTCCTGCTGACTGGCGGGAACCATCGGCAGCCGCACGTGGCTCTTGACGATGCCCAGCATCTCGAGCGCGGCCTTGACGGGGATCGGATTGCTGGTCACCGTGGTCGCCTCATAGATCGGCTGAAGCTCGGCGTCGAGCTCGTGAGCGCGGGCCGCCTCACCCCCGATCGCGGCCTCGTAGATGGCACGCATCTCCGCCCCGACCAAGTGCGATGAGACCAGGATGCCACCAGTCCCTCCCAGCTCGAGGCAACGGAGAAAGACGCCGTCGTTGCCGGCCAGGACGTCGAGCCCCTCGATCGGCCCCAGGTCAGCGTCGTTGGCCTGCTTGACCGCGACCACGTTCGGGATTTCGGCCGCCAGCTCGGCAAGGAAGTCGGGGGGTAGGTTGATGACGCAGCGCGAGGGGATGTTGTAGAGGATCACCGGCGTGTCGCCGGCGGCCTCAGCGACCGCCTCGAAGTGAGCACGCAGCCCCGCCCGGTTGGGCTTGTTGTAGTACGGCGTGACGACCAGCACGGCGTCGGCGCCTAGCCGGCAGGCGCCGTCGGTGAGCTCGACCGAGTGGCGGGTGTCGTTGGAGCCGGTGCCGCAGACGATCGTCGCCTGGTCGCCGACCTCCTCCTTCACCGCCTTCAACAGGCTCAGCTTCTCGGCGTCCGAGAGGGTCGGCGACTCGCCGGTGGTCCCGGCGACCACAAGCCCGTGCGAGCCGTTTTCGACCAGGTGGCGCGCCAGGCTTCGCGCCGCATCGAGGTCGAGCGCGCCGTCCTCTGTGAACGGCGTCACCATGGCCGTGATCACGCCCGAGATCGTCGCCATCGTCCGATTAGTATCGCTCAACCGGCGGCGGGGCCGCGAACCAGGGGCGGGCCTCCTCAAAAAGCGCCCGGCGGGTTCATGGCGCGCCGCGTGATCGGGTCGCGGTAGCGGGCCGGGAGCAGCCTCGCAAGGCGCAGCTTGGCGTGCTCGCGGGCCGGGAAGTGGAGGCTCTCGCGCCGCCTCAGGGTGGCCACGTAGATCCGCTCGGCGGCGTCGCGCGGGGTGATCGCGTAGGTGTGTTTGAAGGCGTTGGCGCGGTACATCGGCGTGTCGACGAAGCCCGGGAAGACCACCGTGAAGGTGATCCCCTCGGGCTCGAGCTCGGCCCGGGCGGACTCGGCGATCGCCGCCAGGGCCGCCTTGCTGGCGCTATAGGGAGCCTCGTACGGCATCCCCACGAGCCCCGCGAGGCTGGCGATCGCGGTGACCTGCCCGCCGCCGCGCCGCGCCATCGCCGGGGCCAGATGCGAGAGCAGCACCAGGTTGGAGAGCGAGTTGACCGTGAAGTCGTCGCGCGCCTGGCGCCAGTCGAAGGCCAGCAGGGACTGGGCCCGGTCGAGGCCCGCGCCGGCGATCAGCAGGTCGATGTCCGGATGCTGGGCGACCAGCTGCGCCGCGGCGGCGTCCACCGCCTCGAGGTCGGCGAAGTCGAGCTCTCGCTTCACCACCTCCACCCCGTCCCCAAGCTCCTTCGCCAGCCGCGACAGCCCGTCGACGTCGCGATCGAGCAGGACGAGCGCCGTGGAGTCCTCGGCGACGAGCCGGCAGAGCTCCGTCCCTAGGCCTCCGGCGGCGCCAGTGACCAGCGCCTTCGTGAACCGCCGTTCGGCCCTCAGCCGCGCCGGCGTGCGCCCCGCAAGAGGAGCGAGCTTGGGTGTGACCCGGGGCCGGAACCCCATCCGCTTCTCGTACCACGGCTCCACGTGGAGCAGCTCGAGGCTGAAGCCCTGATCGTCGTTGACGTAGACGACCGACCAGGCTCCAAGCCGCAGCGGCGGGCCGTTGCGGCGCAACCCCGCCTCCAGGCAACGCTTGTGGGCGGCCTCGAACTCGGCGCGCTTGCGAAACCCGAAGGCGATGTTGAGCAGGCCCTGGTCTGAGATCCGGTAGCCGGGCGGCCGCGCCATCCCCGCCGGATCCGTGTACTGGACGAGCTCGACGAGGATGTCGTCCGCCCACAGCTCGAGCGAATCGCGCTTTGCCCCCTCCAGTCCCCAAAGCGCCTCGTGCTCGGGACCGTGCAGACTCGGGCCCTTGGCGACGTCGAGCCCGAGCACCTCGGTGAACAACCGCCGCGAGCGCTCCAGGTCCGGCACCGAGAGCGTCACCGAGCGTGTGACGGCGTTCAGCGCGGCGCGGGGGCGCTCCCGGGGCTCGGTGGCGCGCGGGTCGTCCTCCATCAACTCGATCAGGACGCCCTCGGGATCGCGCACGCATGCGCGACGACCACCTTCCGCACCCAGCGGATCGGTGAGCGGCCAAGTGCCGGCCGCCGCGGCACGCTCCAGAGTCCGCTCGAGGTCGGCGACGCAAACGGACACCATCGTGTAGCCGACGTCGCACGGCCGCCAGTCGTCCCGCAGCGGGCGCACGAGCGGGCTTCGGAACTCGAACAGCTCGATTTGGAAGAAGTCCTGGCGGTCGACCAGCCACCAGCAGGTCGAGGCCGCGCGCGGAACGCCCTGCACCATCGAGGCGAGCGGACCGGCGAACAGGTTGGTGCCACCCGCGGGCTCGAGCCCGAGCACCTCCCGGTACCAGCGCTGGGTCCGGCGCAGGTCGGTGACGCTGAGCGCGATCTGGGAGAGACGCACGGCGGATGACTCTAGAGCGGAGCGAGCACCTCAGAGGAGGCGTTCGAGCCCGACCGTGAGCCGGTCGGGCAGGTCCGCGACCCTGCGGACGGCGAGCAGGACGCCCGGCATGAACGAGCGGCGATCCGTCGAGTCGTGGCGAATCGAGAGCGTCTGGCCCTCGCTCCCGAAGATCACCTGCTGATGTGCGACCAGGCCCGGAAGCCGCACGGAGTGAATCGGGTCGTGGACGTTGCCCCCAGCATCGCGGATCAGCTCGGCGGTGCGCTTCGCGGTGCCCGAGGGAGCATCGAGCTTGCCTTCGTGGTGCGCGAAGTTGGGCGCCACGAACACCCGTGCCCGCTTTCCGTCGCGCGCCGCCGCCTCGGCCTCGGCATGCATCGAGTCGAACTCGAACCCGGTTGTGCCAACGACGGCGTGGACATCGGCGGCGAGACACTCGCGGACGTTCGCGGTGGCCGCCTCCGGCGTCGTGAAGTCCACCACCACGTCCGCCTCCTGCAGAAGGTCAGCCAGCGGAGTCTGGAGCGCCGGGTCTGCCCGGCCAGCGAGCTCGAGGTCGCCGGCCTGCTCGACGGCCTCGCACACCGTCTCTCCCATGCGCCCCGCCGCCCCCGATACAACGACGCGGATCAACCTCAGGCCTGACTCACGCCGCGGCCAGCTCCCGACTGACCGAGACGGTGGCTTCCCTGAAGTGGTCCTCCTTGGGCCCGATGCACGCGGCCGAGAACCGCTCGGGATCGTAGAGTCCGGAGGCCAGCTCGGCGACGTCCTCGGCGCTCACCTTCTCCACCCGTTCGAGCATCTCGTCGAGCGAGAGCAGCGGGACGCCGAACAGGGTCGAGCGAGCGAGCCGCGACATCCGCGCCGCGGTCGCCTCGAGCGCGAGCACCATCCGCCCCTTCACGTGCTCCTTGGCGCGCTCCAGCTCCTCGGCGCTGACGCCGTGATCGCGAAGCGATCCGAGCTCGCGGCCGATGATCTCGCAGGCCTCGCGGACGTTTTCCTCGCGGGTACCGACGTACATCGCGACCATGCCGTGATCCACGTACTGCTCGCTGTAGGAGCCGACCGCGTAGGCAAGCCCACGCTTCTCGCGCACCTCGCGGAACAGGCGCGAGGACGTCGAGCCGCCGAAGATCGCGTCGAGGACCGCCAGCGCGAAGCGCCGCTCGTCGGAGCGCGAGATCCCCGGGCCTCCGAAGCAGATGTGGTACTGCTCGGTCTCCTTGGCCTGGAACGCGAATCGAGGCACCGCGTCGTCTGCCCCCTCGCCGGGGACGCCGTTAAGCTCGCCGGCCGGCGCGCTCAGTTGGCGCCGGGCCAGGTCGACGATCTGCTCGTGCTCGAGGTGTCCCGCCGCGGCGACGACCACATTCGGCGCCGTGTAATGGGCCTGGTGGTACGAGGAGATCTCGGCAACGGGGATCGAGCCGATCACCTGCGCATCGCCGAGCACGCGGCGCCCGAGCGGGTGGCCCCCGTGGACGGCGGCCGCGAGCACGTCGTGGACCCGGTCCTGGGGCTCGTCCTCGTACATCGCGATCTCCTCGAGCACGACCTCGCGCTCCGAGTCGACCTCGTCCTGGGGCAGGGACGGGTGAAGCAGCATCTCGGCCAGCAGATCGAAGGCCTCCTCCGTGTGCTCGTCCAAGAGCCGCGCATGCAGGTGAGTGGATTCCTTGCTGGTCGCGGCGTTCGTCGCCGCCCCCATGCCGTCGAACAGCTCCGAGATCTCAATCGCCGAGTGATGCTCGGTGCCCTTGAACAGCAGGTGCTCGAGGAAGTGCGACACGCCCGCCTGTGCGAGGGGCTCGTCGCGGGACCCCGTCCGCACCCAAAGGCCCAGCGCGATGATTACCCGCAAACCGCCGGGCAACTCGGTGAGCTTGACGCCTTCGGGAAGGCCGGCTGGGGCGAGGGACGAGGTCCCGGTGGATCCGCCGCTCAATGTCGCCGGCGTCCGCCGCTGCGCCCGCGCCCGCGCCCGCCGTCCAGGCGCTCACGCTCCCGGCCGCCGCCGTCGCCTCCACCGCGCGGTCCCGAATCGCCGGTCCCGACCTGTGTCAGCTCGTCGGCGGCCTTGCCCTCGACCGCGGGATCGCTGGACAGCCGCAGGCCGATGCGTCCCCGCTCGCGATCCACCTCGACGACTGTGACGTCGAGCTCGTCGCCCTGCTTGAGCACGTCCTCGACCGCGCTCACGCGCTCGCCCGGCTTCACGTTGGAGATGTGGAGCAGGCCGTCGGTGCCCTTGGTCAGTTCGATGAAGGCCCCGAATGCGGTCGTCTTGACCACCTTGCCGGTGAACCGGTCGCCGATCTCGGCCTCCTTGGTCATTGCCTCGATGCGCGCGATGCACGCATCGACCAGTGCGCCGCTGGGGGCATAGACCTGCACCGTGCCGTCGTCCTCGACGTTGATGTCGGCCTCGAACTCCTCGGACAGCGCCCGGATCGTCTCGCCGCCCTTGCCGATCAGGGCGCCGATCTTCTCCGGATCGATCTTGATCTGCTCGATCCGCGGCGCGTATCGCGACAGCTCCTTGCGCGGCTCCGGAATCGTCTCCCGCATCTTGTCGAGGATGAACAACCGCCCCGCCCGAGCCTGCTCGAGCGCCTCACCAAGAATTTGAAACGTGACCCCCGAGATCTTGATGTCCATCTGCAGGGCGGTGATTCCCTCGGACGTGCCGGCGACCTTGAAGTCCATGTCGCCGAGGTGGTCCTCGACGCCGGCGATGTCGGTCAGCACGACGTGGTCGTCGCCCTCCTTGATCAGGCCCATCGCCACGCCTGCGACCACGCTCGACACGGGAACGCCGGCGGCCATCAGCGCCATCGACGAGGCGCACACGGAGCCCATCGAGGAGGATCCGTTCGACTCCAGCGTCTCGGACACGACCCGGATCACGTAGGGGAAGTCCTCTTGGCTCGGGATCGTTGCCACCAGCGCTCGCTCGGCGAGCGCGCCGTGGCCGATGTCGCGGCGCTTCGGACCGCGCATGAAGCCGGCCTCCCCAACCGAGAACGGCGGAAAGTTGTAGTGGTGCCACAACGTCTTGGACTCGACCAGGCCGAGGTTGTCAACCCGCATGTCCATGCGGCTCGTGCCCAGCGCCACGTTGGAGAGGATCTGGGTCTCCCCGCGGGTGAACAGAGCCGAGCCGTGCACGCGGGGCGAGACGTCCACCTCGCACTCGATCGGCCGGATCTCGTCCTCGGCGCGCCCGTCGGGCCGCTTCTTGTCGATCGCGATCCGGCGGCGGATGATCTCCTTCTCCAGCTCTTCGAACGCGCGCGAGACCTCGGCCTGCCGCTCGGGATCCGGGTCCTCGCCGTCGGAGGCGCTCGCGTAGTGCTGGAGCACCTCCTCCTCGACAGCCTTGGCGGCGTCCTGGCGGGCGAGCTTCTCGGGGATCTGCGTCGCCTCGTCCAACTTCGTCCCGTGTGAGGAGCGGATCTGCTCGACCAGGCCGGGGTCGATCTTCGGCTCCTCGATCTCGAGCTTCTCCTTGCCCGCCTTGCCTCGCAGCTCCTCGATTGCCGCGCAGATCTTCTTGATCTCCTCGTGGGCGATGTCGAGCGCGTCGAGGACCTCGGCCTCGGTGACGCCGTTCGCCCCGCACTCCACCATCAGGATCGCGTCACTTGACCCCGAGACGACGAGGTCCATCTCGAGCTCCTCCGCGGACTCCTCCGCGGGGTTGACGACGAAATCGCCGTCGAGCTTGCCGATCCGCACCGCGCCGACGTGGGTCGGCACCGGGATCGGCGAGATGGCGACCGCCGCCGAGGCGCCGTTCATGGCCAGGATGTCGTAGGTGTGCTCGTAGTCCACGGACATCGGCTGACAGACGATCTGAGTGTCGTAGCGCCAGCCCTTGGGGAACAACGGGCGCAGGGGGCGGTCGATCATCCGGGCCGTCAGGGTCGCCTTCTCGCCGGCCCTACCCTCACGCCGGAAGAAGGAGCCGGGGATCTTCCCGGCCGCGTAGTGGCGCTCCTCGACGTCCACCGTCAGCGGCAGGAAGTCGACGTCGCGCAGGTTGCCGGCCGTGGCTGTGCAGAGGACCATCGTGTCTCCAGAGCGCGCGACGACGGCTCCGCCCGCCTGACGGGCGAGCTTGCCGGCCTCGAAGGAGATCTCGTCGCCGCCTATCTCCACCGAGACACGGCTTACTTCAAACATGCTCATGTAAGTCCTATTCTCTCCGGCCGCCCGGTTGGCGGCCAATCTTTGTCAGAACTCTCGTTCTCTAACGGCGACGATGTTACAGATGCCGCAAGGAATGCCTCCGGAGGTTCATGACAGGGCGCGGAGCGCTCCCGCGACGTCCGCGCCAACCGCCTGTCCGGCGAGGAACGCCGCCGGCGTTCCGGTGACCCCGGCGCGAATCCCGCCCTCGAAGTCGCGCCGGACGCGCTCGGCGACAGGCGCCGAGCGTCGTTCGCGCTCGAAGCGCTCGAGGTCGAGATCCAGCGATCTTGCCCGCTCCCACAGGTGCGGGTCGTCGATCCTTCCCTGGTCGCGATAGATCGAGTCCACGAGTTTCCAGAAGGCCTCCTCTCGCTGAGTGGCGGCGGCTTCGGCTGCCGCGTGGAGCGCCGGCGCCCGTGGGTGCTTGCTGGCCACCAGGAAGTGGCGAAAGACCAGCTTCAAGGGCAGCTCCGCGATCCTCACCCAGGTTGCCGCGCAGTGCGGGCAGGCGAGGTCGAGGTAGAGGATCGCCTCGGGTCCCTCGCCCCGGACGTGGTCGTCGCGCCCCAGGGGCGGCACCTCGGCACTCGTGAGCTCAGTCAGCTTCTGCGAGGGCGTCGAAGATCAGGTTGGCGCCGGGGATCTCGAGCGGCGTGGGCGACTCGTGCACCCAGCGCACCACCCCTTCCGCGTCGACCAGCACCAACGAGCGGTTGGCGTGGCCGACCTCGTCGAGATAGGCGCCGTAGCTCGAGATCACCGCCCCCTTGGGCTCGAAGTCGGACAGCAGCGGGATCGAGATTCCGAGCTTGTCGCGGAACGCCCTATGTGCCCAGGTGGAGTCGACGCTGATCCCGATCAGGGTCGCGCCCCGCTCCTCGATCTGCGGCAGGACCTCCTGGTAGATCGAGAGCTGGTCGGTGCACCCGGGGCTGAAGTCGAGCGGGTAGAAGACGAGCACGACCTTGCCGCCCCGGAAGTCGGCGAGGCTGACCTGCTCGCCCTGGTGGTTGGGGAGCGAGAAGTCGGGCGCCGGCGTGCCGGGCGCGATCATCAAACTGCACCAGCCCCTCGCCTCGCCGTCCGGCTCGGCGCCAGCAT
>VAYK01000019.1:8792-14017 GCA_005884985.1 Actinomycetota bacterium
GGTCGGCGCAATAGCGCACGGCTATTGCGCCTCCCTGCGTCCTTGCCCCGCTTGATCCGGCGCTCGCCAGCCGCACACTCGGGAGTTCTGAGACAACCTCTAACGCCGCAGGCCCAGGTCGGCTACGACCTTGCGGTAGCGCTCCAGGTCCGCGCGTTCGAGGTAGCCGAGCAGCCGCCGGCGCTTGCCGACCATCATCAGCAGCCCGCGGCGCGAGTGGTGGTCCTTGCTGTGCGCGCGCAGGTGCTCGGTCAGGTGGTTGATGCGCTCGGTGAGCAACGCAACCTGGACCTCGGCGGAGCCGGTATCGCCATCCTCGCGACCGAACTTGCCGATCAGCTCCTGCTTCTTCTCCTTGGTCAAAGGCATCAGGGCGGAGTGAAGCTAGCACAGTGCTCTCTGGCCGCCTCGACGTCGCGATGCATCTGCGCGATCAGCTCTTTGACGCCCGGAAACCGCCGTTCGCCGCGCAGCCGGCTGATGAACGCGATCCGCAGCGTCCGCCCGTAGAGGTCCCCGTCAAAGTCGAGCAGGTACGCCTCCACGAGCAGCCCGCGTCCCGTCTCGAAGGTTGGCCGGATGCCCACGTTGACGGCCGCCGGCCGGCCGTCGGCGAACGCCGCGTAGACGCCGTGGCCTGGGCAGACCAGGTCATCGGACGGCACGATGTTGGCGGTCGGGAAGCCGAGCTCGCGTCCCCGTCCATCCCCCTCTACGACCGTCCCCTCGAGCAGGAATGGCGCGCCCAGGCACCGGGTTGCGGCCTCGACCTCGCCGGCGGCGACCAGTGACCGGACCCGCGTCGAGGAGACGATCTCGCCGTCCACCTCCACCAACGGCACGACCCGGGTCTCGAACTCCGGGCGTGAAGCGAGCATCTTCGGGTCTCCCCTCGCCTTGGCGCCAAAGCGGAAGTTCTCCCCCACGGACACGCTCTCTGCGCCCAGCGCGTCGACCAGGATCCGAGAGCAGAAGTCCTCGGGGGCGATCGTGGAGAACTCGTCGTCGAACGGGATCACGATCAGCTCCTCGACCCCCAGCCCCTCGATCACGTCGCGCTTGATCTCGAACGGCATGATCAGCTTCGGCGCGGCGTCGGGGTGAAGCACTCGCAGTGGATGCGGCTCAAAGGTCAGCGCCGTATCCGCCCCGTCGATCACCTGCCGATGACCGACGTGGACGCCGTCGAAGACGCCGATCGCCACGTGCCGCGATCGGCGCTCGACGTCGGGAGGCTGGGTGACCTTGATCCTCATCGAAAGCCGGCCGGGAAGCCTTTCACGCGAGCGCGACTCCCGCTAGGCCAGCACGACTTCGGGCCGGAGCGCGGCGTCCCTGCGCCGGGCGACGGCCATCACACGCCCATCATGGGTGAGCCTGAGAGGTCCCTCGGCCTCGCCCGCGGCCGGCACCGACCCCCCATGCCCGACGCGCTCCGCCTCCGCCGCGTCCAGGATCCGCTCGGGCAGGAACTCGAGCGCGGCCTCGACCGCAAGCGGCTCGCCGTTCGCGTCCTCGACCCGAAACGGACCCACTGCGATGCGCCGTAGGAGCTCGCAGTAGGCGTCGCCGAGCGTTTCGATCAGCGTCCGAACGTAGGTGCCGGTCGAGCACTCGACCTCGAACTCGGCGCGGTCGTCCTCGCGTCGCAGGAGCGTGGCCCCGTAGATCTCGACGTCGCGCTCGGGCGTCTCGGTGCGCTCGCCGCGGTGGGCGCGACGGTAGAGGCGCTCACCATCGACCCTGACCGCCGAGGTCATCGGCACGCGCTGGCGGATCCGCCCAGTTGGCAGCTCCAGCCGCTCGGGAACCGCGCCCGTGTGGGTGATCTCTCCATCGGGATCTCCCGTCGTCGAGCGCCAACCAAGCCTCGCCGTCGCGCGATAGGTCTTCGGCAGCGGCAGGAAGTAGCGCTGGAGTCGTGTGGCTCGACTCAGGAGCACCAGCAGCAGCCCGGTGGCGAACGGATCGAGCGTTCCGGCATGGCCCGCCCTTTGGCCGCGCTCGCGACGGACGCGCTCGACCACGTCGTGGGAGGTGGAGCCGGCCGGCTTGTCGACCAGCAGCACTCCGCCCGTCGGCGCCTCAGCGGTCACGTCCGTGCGCCACGAGCCTGGTGGGGTTAGAGCTGCGCCCTGACCTCGTCACAGAGGAACTCGACCAGCTCGGAGTAGCCGAGGTCGGTCGAGAAGCCGGCCGCCCGCCGGTGGCCGCCACCGCCGCGCTTGCGGGCGATCGCCGAGACATCGACCCGGCCCACGGTCGAACGCAGGCTCACCTTGCGCGCCGCCCGGCCGCCGTCCGTCTTGTCGCGGATCATCGCCGCGACCTCGGTGCCCTCGAGCGATCGCACGTGGTCGATGATCCCCTCGGTGAGGATGTCGCTCGCACCCGTATCGGCGTAGTCGTCGGCCGAGATGTAGGTGACGGCGAGATTGCAGTCCGCGAAGCGCTCGATCCGCTCGATCGCGCGGGCGACCAGGCGCAGCTTCTCGATCGGCACTCGCTCGTACAGGCGCCGGTAGGTGTCGTGGACGTCCACGCCGGCCTCGATCAGCTCCGCTGCCATCCGGTGCGTGGCCGGGCTCGTGTTCTCGTACATGAACCGGCCGGTGTCGGTGACCAGCGCGACGTAGAGCGCCCCGGCGATCTCCGGCGTCAGCTCCACGCCGAGCAGCTTCGCCAGCTCGAACAGAATCTCGGCCGTGCACGACGCCTCGGTGTCGACCAGGTTCACAGTGCCGAAGCCGGTGTTGTCGTGGTGGTGATCGATGTTCAGGATCTTGGACTCGCCGCGGTGCAGAAAGCCGACCGGCATGCGGTCGATATTGCCGCAGTCGAGGAAGACCAGGACTCGGTCGACGACGTCGACCGGCGGCTCGTGGAAGACCTCCTCCAGGGGCAGGAAGCGGTACTCGACGGGCAGCGGGAACTCCTTCGCGGCCAGGAACATCACCGAGTCCTTGCCGAGCCGGGTGAGGATGTGGTGGAGGGCAAGCAGGGAGCCGAGCGCGTCTCCGTCCGGGCCCTCGTGAGTCGTGAGCAGGAAACGATCCGCGGCCCGAAGCTCCTCCGCCATCTCCGCCAGCGACGCAGCCTTGCGTTCGGCCACCGTGGCCACGGGCCTGCCTCTCACTGGTCGAGCAGCCTCGACATGCGGACACCGCGCTCCGGAGTCTCGTCGTAGTGGAAGCTCAGGGTGGGAGTGCGCTTGATCCGCATCTCGTGGGCGATCCTAGCCTGCAGCACGCCATGAGAAGAGCGAAGACCGGCGAGCGTCGCCTCGCGCTCGGCCTCGCCGCCGAGCACGCTCACGTGGACGCGCGCTGAGCGCAGATCCGGGCTGGTCTCCACCGACGTCACAGTTACGAATCCGATCCGTGGGTCCTCGAGCTCCGTCGCGATCGCAGACCCAATCACCTCGCGCATCACCTCGTTCACCCTCCTGATGCGCTTGGTGGGCATCATCGCGCGACTATAGCTCAGGGCAGATCGGCCATCTGGGCGCTCTCAGCCGCGGATGTCGGCCAGACTGAGCAGGTCGCGCTGGAACGCGCACCCGTCCGGACAACGTGCCTCGACGAAACGCTCCAACTCGTCGGCGCGATGACCGACGTCCCCCCCGCCGACCAGGGCGCAGACGAGCGTCGTCCGCTGCCAGGTGTCGTGCCCGTCGACCTCGGCGACCGAGGCCCCGAACCGCTGCCGCAGCTGCGCCTTCAGCGAGTGCAGGACCTTCCGCTTGCCCTTCAGGTCGTGCGAGTCGTTGAGGTGCAGCCGGACCTCGACCACGCAGACGTACGCGCGCATGCGCGAAGGGTACGCCGCCGGAGTGGGCTATTCGAGCGTCTGCTCGACCTGCTTGGTCTCGAACAGCTCCAACACGTCGCCCACCTTGACGTCCTGGTAGCCCTCGAGCACGACGCCGCACTCGAGGCCCTCCTCGACCTCCTGCACGTTGTCCTTGAAGCGGCGCAGCGAGCCGACCCGGCCGGTCCACACTATGGTGCCCTCGCGGACCAGGCGCACCTGAGCGATGCGGGTGATCTTGCCGTCGGTGACCACACAGCCGGCGATCGTGCCCACCCGCGAGGCCCGGAACAGCTCCTTGACCTCGGCCTGGCCAAGCTCCTCCTCGACATCCTCGGGCTCCAGCAGGCCCTCCAGCGCGGCTCGGAGGTCCTCGGTGACCTTGTAGATCACCGTGTAGGTTCTGATCTCGACCCCCTCGCGCTCGGCGGCCCTGCGGGCATCGACCAACGGGCGCACGTTGAAGCCGATGATGATTGCGTCGGAGGCTGCCGCGAGCATCACGTCCGACTCGGTGATCCCGCCCGTTGCGGCGTGGATCACATCCGCCACGATCCGCTCCTGCGGAAGCTTTGCGATCTCGTCCTGGAGGGCGCCCAGCGAGCCCGAGCCTGCCGTTGCCTTCTCGAAGACCTCGTCGAGGCTGATCTTGCGAGCCTGCTGGCGAGCCAGCGCCTCAGTTTTCAGCCGGTGGAGGCGCTCCTGGGCCATGTGGCGCGCAGCGCGCTCGCCATCCACTGCCTCGACCCGCTCGCCCGCCTCGCAGACCCCGTCGAAGCCGAGTACCTCGACCGGGTCGCCCGGCCCCGCCTCTTCGACGCGGGCGCCGATGAAGTCGTGCATCGCCCGCACCTTGCCCCAGTTGGCCCCAGCGACCAGTGCGTTGCCGACATGTAGGGTGCCACGCCTGACCAGCACGGTGACGACGGGCCCGCGCCCGGGGTCAAGATTCGACTCGATCACCGTGCCCACGGCAGGGGCGTTCGGGTTCGCCTTCAGCTCTTCCAGCTCGGATGCGAGCACGATCATCTCGAGGAGGTTGTCGAGCCCCTCCCTGGTCTTCGCCGAGACGTCTCAGAAGATCGTCTCGCCCCCCCATTCCTCCGGGCTCAGCCCCTGTGAGGCGAGCTCGTTGCGTACCCGGTCGGGCTGGGCGTCTTGCTTGTCGATCTTGTTGACGGCGACCAGAATCGGAACTTCGGCAGCCCGAGCGTGGTCGATCGCCTCCACCGTCTGGGGCATGACGCCGTCGTCCGCAGCGACCACGATCACGGCCAGGTCGGTGACCTTGGCCCCGCGTGCACGCATCGCCGTGAACGCCTCGTGGCCGGGCGTGTCGAGGAAGGTGATCCTCTTGCCGTTCTGATGGACCTGGTAGGCCCCGATGTGCTGCGTGATCCCTCCCGCCTCGCCGG